>JBCCDZ010000186.1:0-6626 GCA_039030525.1 Pseudomonadota bacterium
GCAAGGGTATTGCTTCCGCTGCGC
The DNA here is from genome assembly GCA_039030525.1 of Pseudomonadota bacterium. GTDB lineage: Bacteria > Pseudomonadota > Alphaproteobacteria > Caulobacterales > Hyphomonadaceae > Henriciella. Next base: position 25 of record JBCCDZ010000186.1, read on the forward strand.
TTGGCGCTCTGCTGCAAGCCCGCGGCTACAAAGTCCGTCTCAGAAAACTCGATCCTTATCTTAACGTTGATCCCGGCACGATGAGCCCACGTCAGCACGGGGAAGTCTTCGTGACAGATGACGGTGCAGAGACCGATCTCGATCTCGGCCATTATGAGCGCTTCACCGGCGTCTCTGCGCGGCAATCGGACAATATCACGACCGGACGGATCTATTCGACGATCATCGAAAAAGAACGTCGCGGCGATTATCTCGGCGCGACCATTCAAGTCATTCCGCACGTCACCAATGAGATTAAGGACTTTGTCCTGTCTGATGCCGGCGAAGGCGTCGATTTCGTCCTCTGTGAGATTGGTGGCACGGTTGGCGACATTGAAGGACTGCCATTCTTCGAAGCGATCCGCCAGCTCGGTCAGGAGCTCGGTCCGGAACGTGCCTGTTTCATTCATCTGACCCTGTTGCCTTACATTCCGGCGGCGGGCGAGATGAAGACCAAGCCGACACAACACTCGGTCAAAGAGCTACGTTCGATCGGTATTCAGCCGCAAATCCTGCTCTGCCGCTGCGATCGCCCAATTCCGGAGAATGAAAAGGGCAAGATTGCCAGCTTCTGTAATGTACGTCCAAGCAGCGTGATCGAAGCCCGCGATGTTGGCCATATCTATGATGTCCCGGCAGCCTATCATGCAGAAGGCCTGGACGAGGAGGTGCTGCAACATTTCCGCATCTCGGATGCGCCGGCACCAAATCTGGCGCGCTGGGATCAGATTGCGCAGACCGTGCACAATCCGGATGGAAATGTCTGTATTGGCCTGGTCGGCAAATATACGGATGTGCCGGATGCGTATAAGTCGGTGATGGAAGCGCTGCAGCATGGCGGTCTCGCCAATAATGTCCGCGTTGATGTCAAATTGATCAATTCTGAAGAGTTCGACGATGATACCGCGCCGATCGACATCCTCGAGGGTGTGCACGGCATCATCCTGCCCGGCGGCTTCGGTGAACGCGGCGCGCGCGGTAAAATGCGAGCCGCGCGATTTGCCCGCGAGCGCCAGGTACCGTGTTTTGGCATCTGCTACGGCATGCAACTCGCGGTCGTTGAGGCAGCGCGGAACCTGGCCGGGATTGCAGGCGCGTCGACCTCGGAATTCGGTCCGACCGAGACTCCGATCGTCGGCTTGATGTCAGAATGGACCAAAGGCAATGAGCGCGTCACACGTGATGCGAACACCGATATGGGCGGCACGATGCGCCTCGGTGCCTATCCGGCGCGGCTGAAAGAAGGATCGCGCGTTGCCGAGATATATGGCGCGTTGGATATCTCGGAACGGCATCGCCACCGCTATGAGGTCAACGCCGCCTATGTCGAGGCCCTGCAAAAGCATGGCATGACCTTTTCAGGCATGTCGCCAGATGGGGTTTTGCCCGAAATCATCGAGATGGAAGACCACCCCTGGTTCATCGCAGTTCAGTACCATCCGGAACTGAAATCACGCCCGATGGACCCGCACCCGCTGTTCGCGAGCTGTATTGATGCTGCGGTGACACAGAGCCGCCTGGTTTAAACGCCTGTCGCAATCGACGTCTATCCACGCTAAGCCAATCAGGTTCGGCGAAAGGAGACGGCGCATGCAGCGTTTTTCGGTTTGGGGGATAGCGATCGGGGCGTTTGCCCTTTCTGGATGCGTTAGCTCCGGCGATGCAGATGTCTGCGAAGCCCGGCTCAACCATCTGCAAATGATCGGCTCGCACAATTCCTACAAATTGGCGCTGCCGCCGCAGGAATTGGCACTAATTGAAGCGCAATCACCTGAGTGGGCGGCGGCCTTGGATTATGGCCACATCCCTCTCACCGAGCAGTTGGATATGGGCCTGAGGCAACTCGAGCTGGATGTGTTCTATGACCCAGAAGGCGGCCGTTATGCCGATCCCATGGGGCCAAAGCTATCAGGCCTGGCTTATGATTCTGCTGGCTTTGACCGGCCCGGATTTAAAGTGTTGCACGTTCAAGATATTGATGCGCGCTCGTCCTGCCGGTTTTTCTCCACCTGTTTGGCGCAGATTTCGGGCTGGTCGCAGGCAAATTCAGAGCATGAGCCGATATTGATTCTGATCAATGCGAAGCAAGCGCCGCTGGATGTTCCAGGCATGGTCGAGCCTTTGCCATTCGACGCTGAGGCGTTCAACGCGCTGGACGCCGAGATCCGCGCACCGATGGAGATTGGACAATTGCTGACGCCGGATGATGTCCGAGGTGGCGCGCCGACCCTGCGCGACGCTATTCTGGGCGCGGGTTGGCCGACGCTCGACGCTGCACGCGGGCAAATCTTCTTCGCGCTGGATGAGCCGGCCGATGTGGTCGACATCTATCGCCGCGGCGCGGAATCTTTGAACGGGCATGCCATGTTCGTGCATTCGAGCGATCCCGACGCTCCAGATGCCGCATACTTCACGCTGAATGACCCGATTGAGGACGCGGGCGACATCGCCGCAAGGGTGGCGGAAGGATTCGTTGTTCGGACGCGCGCGGATGCGAACACGATTGAGGCCCGGACCGGCGATCGGCGCCGCCTGGACGCCGCTTTGGCGAGCGGCGCGCAATACATTTCGACGGACTATTATCTCCCACGCGAGGCCTGGAGCGATTATGTAGCAGCATTGCCGGATGGCGCGGTTGCGCGGGATAATCCGATTGCGCTATGTGACCGCAGCTAAACAACCGCAACTTCCCTCTTGTCGCGGCAGGGCCTTGCCTGTATACGCGCGGTTTGAATTTCACGAGGGACACCCTCGAAACCCGTTTTGGAGCACGCATATGGCCGTCCCTAAGAGCAAGATCACCAAATCACGCCGTGGCATGCGTCGTTCGCATGACCGCCTGAAAGGCAATACATTCATCGAAGACCAGGATTCTGGTGAACTTCGTCGTCCGCACCACATCGATCTGAAGACCGGTGTGTATCGTGGTCGTCAGATCCTCGAGCCAACTGAAGACTAGGCTGGCATTGGAATTGATTTAAAGAAGCCCTCGCAGATTGCGGGGGCCTTTTTTTATGGTTTGAAGGTGTGTCGAGGTGCGGAGGCGCGAGAGCTGCCTGAACGGGAGGGTGCTGATGACGGTTTTGGGTCACGAGGGGACGAAATCGATCGCAAGACACCTCACTCACCCGCTCATCCCGGCGCAGGCCGGGATCTCTTGTGATGGTTCCGGAATTGTTGCGCCAGATCCCGGCCTGCGCCGGGATGAGCGAGTTTGGATTAAGACGCTCGGATAACGCCTGCTCCGACGCTGAAAGCAGACTAGAGCCGTGCACCTTCACGGCCGCGCTCTTGCTCTTTCCCCAATAGCGCACTAGACGCTGCCGCAAACAAGCTTCCCGCGTTGCAAAGGACCCCGCTATGAGCGAAATCGTTGATATTCACGCCCGTCAAATTCTCGATAGCCGCGGCAATCCGACTGTCGAAGTGGATGTCACGCTGGAAGATGGCTCTTTTGGCCGCGCGGCGGTGCCGTCTGGGGCCTCGACAGGCGTCCATGAAGCGCATGAGCTGCGCGATGGCGGCGAGGCCTATAAAGGCAAAGGCGTGATGAATGCGGTCGACGCTGTGAATGGCGAGATTGCGAATGAGCTGACTGGCATGGACGCGACGCAGCAGCGCCTGATCGATGGCCTGATGATGGAAATTGACGGCACCGAGAATAAGAAACGGCTCGGCGCGAATGCGATCCTCGGCGTTTCCATGGCGACCGCCAAAGCCGCCGCTGAGAGCTGCAGCTTGCCGTTATACCGTTATATTGGCGGTACCAATGCACGCGTCCTGCCGACGCCCATGATGAATATCATCAATGGCGGTGAGCATGCTGACAATCCGATCGATATTCAGGAATTTATGATAATGCCGGTCAATGCCGACAGCATTGCTGATGCGGTGCGTGTGGGCTCTGAGATTTTCCACACGCTGAAGAAAACTCTAATGGAAGCGGGGCATAATACCGGCGTCGGCGACGAGGGCGGCTTTGCGCCAAACCTGTCTTCAACCCGCGACGCGCTCGACTTTATCATGAAATCAATCGAAGCGGCAGGCTATCAACCCGGCGAAGACGTTGCTCTCGCTTTGGACGCGGCTTCGACCGAGTTTTACAAGGATGGCAAATACGTGCTCTCCGGCGAAGACAAAACGCTGGATGGCGAAGGCATGGCGAAATATCTCACCGATCTGGTGGATGCCTATCCGATTGTCTCGATCGAAGACGGTATGGCGGAAGACGATTGGGAAGGCTGGGGTATTCTGACTGAAATGGTTGGCGATCGATGCCAACTGGTCGGCGACGACTTGTTTGTCACCAATCCAGAGCGCCTCGCTATGGGGCTGACCCGCGGCGCCGCCAATTCTATCCTGGTTAAAGTCAATCAAATCGGCACCTTGTCCGAGACTCTCGACGCGGTCGAGCTGGCGCATCGCCATGCTTATACGTCCGTCATGTCGCACCGGTCAGGTGAGACTGAGGATGCGACGATTGCTGACCTCGCCGTGGCGGTGAATTGTGGCCAGATCAAAACCGGGTCGCTGGCGCGGTCTGATCGTCTGGCCAAGTATAATCAACTGATCCGGATCGAAGAAGAGCTTGGCGCGTCTGCCCTCTATGCCGGCTCGGCTCTGATCAACGCTTAAAAATCTGCCGGACAGGCGACTCGCACAAATTCACATGCTATTCCTTGGCTGACTCGTGAGGGGACAACCATGCGTGTTTATCTGATTGCGGCGCCAGAAGACGAAGCAGAAGCGGAAAAACTGGCGGAACATCTCAATCGCTTTGGCGTTTTCATTCGCGCCGAATATGGCCGTATGTCTTATCCGCCGGCGCATACCGGCGAATACACATTAGCGTTGTGGTCTCGCAATGCGATGATGTCATCGCGGCAAATGATGCTGACCAATCGCGCCATCGATGCCTGGGAAAATGGCCAATTGGTGATGGCGAGACTAGAGCATGGTCTCAATCCGCGCGGTCTCGGAGATCTGGAAATGGTCGATCTGACCTTTCCCGCGGCGCGTCAGCATCGCTATCATGATGTCTTGAACGCATTGCGAGCAATGGAAGATGACCGCCGGGCGGCGCTGCGCGAGCAAGAGCTTGCTGAGGCCAAACAGCACGCAGCCTCAATGCGCGCATCCGCCGATGTGGATATGGCAATGTCCGCGCCCGCAGGCGCAGCGCCCGACCTGGCGCCACAAGCGCCCTCGCAGAGCCGCCGCGCCGCCAGTGCACCTGCGTCTGCCACCAAGTCCAGCGGGGCGCCGGTTCGGCTGATCAGCATATTGATCATAATGGCCGTGGGCATTGGCGGGGCTTTTTGGGTCATGAATACGATGAGCGGATCAGACCGTGCCGCTATGCCCGAGCCGGTGGCCGTAGAAGAGCCGGCTGTCATGGCAGAACCCGGACCAAGCCTCGAGGAAGACCCTGATTATGGTCCTCCGTCGGGGTCGGTAAGGGAAACGCCGTCAACACGCTCCCTTTCTAATGGCTCGCCAGTGATTACCGCCCAGAGTCAAAACCCGGACTCGTTGCCGCGCATTCGCGGTGAAATCACCACGTTGCAAGACGCTATCGATTTCGAGCAACGCGCGCTTGTCGATATGGAAGCGACCCCCGAGACGCCGCCAGAAACGTTGATCCGGCAACGGCAAATCATCACTGATCTCGACCGCGACCTGACCGAAAAAATTCGGACGGAAGCCGTACTTTCAGACCGGTTTGAGGCCAGCGCAGCGACGCCGCCGCCAGCAGAGCCAACCCTGCTCGGGCGTCTGCGTCAGGCGAATGGTCCGGTCTTGTGGGCAGCAGCGGCAGGGCTCGTCCTGCTCTTCTTTATCATGCTGACGATGCGGCGAAAGACGCCCACCAAGACAGGCGCGCCGTCGCCAGCCGATACGGATGACGCACCGACCGAGACGGTCGCTGCCCCAGAACCGGTTGCGCCCCCTATGCCCGTTCTTGATGACGGACATGATGCCTTTGTCTCTTACTCTCACGCGAATGCCGAAACAGTCTTGCCGATCGTTCAATCGATCGAAGAAGATGGCATTACAGTTTGGATTGATCGCGATGAAATGCGCGCCGGACAGAATTGGGCCGGGCAGATCGTCCGCGCCATTAAATCAGCGGATCGCTTCTGTCTGATGTGCTCGGCGCAGGCTTTCGAGTCCGATCACGTCCGGCGCGAGGTTTATCTAGCCGATAAATATGGGAAGAAAATGGTCCCGATCCGGCTGGATGCAACGGAGATGCCGGAAGATATCGAGTATTTTCTGATTGGTCGCCAATGGATCGACTTGTTCGAAGTGGCTGAAGAAGACCGGATGAAGGCGATCAAGGCGCTGCTCGCAGAGTCCGAGAATTAGCAAAATATTTACCATACATGGGTGATTCTTTCTGCGCATTGGAGTGCGCGTAGATGACCTCAAAATGGGCCGCTGGGGCCATGTCACTAACTGTTGCCTATTTTGCTTACCACGCCTTTGCGGTGCAGCAGGGCGTAGCCTGCGGCTGGGGGATGCTCTTCCATGGTCCAGCCGACTTGGCCCTTTTTTGCGAC
>JBCCDZ010000187.1:0-6612 GCA_039030525.1 Pseudomonadota bacterium
TCTCTATTCTTTCGCGGCGAATATATTGCCAGATATCAAGCTCGGTCCAGTTCGAGATCGGGAAACAGCGTATGCTCTCACCTGGATTGATCCGGGCATTATAGAGGTTCCAAAGCTCAGGCCGCTGGTTCTTGGGGTCCCAGCGATGCTCGGCGGTGCGGAAAGAGAAAACGCGCTCCTTGGCGCGGGACTTTTCTTCGTCGCGCCGAGCCCCGCCAAAGGCGACATCGAACTTGTATTTGTCCAAAGCCTGTTTCAGCGCCTGTGTTTTCATAATATCGGTATGGCGCGACGAGCCATGCGTGAACGGGCCGACACCAGCATCAATGCCTTCCTGGTTGGAATGAACAATCAGGTCCATGCCAATCTCAGCTGCCTTGCGGTCGCGAAATTCGATCATCTCGCGGAACTTCCAGGTCGTATCGACATGCATCAGCGGAAAGGGCGGCACGCTCGGATAGAAGGCCTTCATGGCCAGATGCAGCATCACCGCACTGTCCTTGCCAACCGAGTAGAGCATGACCGGGTTTTCAGCCACGGCAGCCACTTCCCGAATGATATGAATGGACTCAGCTTCAAGCCGATCAAGATGCGTCAGGGAGGTCACGAAATACGCCCATTTCTTCGTTTGATTTTATCTCGCGGGACATAAGAGCCTAAGGAGCTGAGAACAACTGGTTTTTGACGTTAGTGGAACTGAATTCTAAGCAAATGACGCCGCGTCGTGCATGGACTTCGGTGCGCGAACGTATTTCAAGCGAAAGTTCAAAATAGTGGAGGCGTCCGATGACCGAAAAGATGAAGCAAGTCGTTCTGCAACAATATTGCGTCGGCGCCCCCAAGCCGGGTGACTTCGACTTGGTCGAGAAAGACGCGCCGATCCCGAATGAAGGTCAGTTCCGTGTCCGCCACATTTTCAATTCGGTGGATCCGGGCACACGCTCGCGCCTGTCCGGCGGCGATAGCTATGCCGCAGCGCTGCCGCTCGGCAAAGCGATTGACGGGTTCAGTGTCGGCATTGTCGACGCTTCAGAGCATGCGGACTACCCGGTTGGAACAAAAGTGTTTTGCGCCGGCGGCTGGCGCACGCATACAATCCAGACCGGCAAGGGCTTTATCGGCAAAGTGCCTGACGCTGTCCCGCTACCCCTGTCCCTCTGGATCGGTGTGTTAGGTGTTCCGGGTCTCACAGCCTGGTTTGGTTTGAAGTCTGTCGCCAAATTCTCCCAAGGCGATCGCGTGCTGGTGACCTCAGCCGCTGGCCCGGTTGGCGCCACAGCGGGTCAGCTCGCAAAGGCTGGCGGCGCAGCGCAAGTGATTGGCGTCGCGGGCAGTGACACAAAATGCCAATGGCTGGTCGATGAGGCCGGCTTTGATGCTGCGATCAATTACAAGACCGTACCGGACCTCGATGCTGCCATTCGCGAAGCGATGCCGGACGGCATCGACTTGCTGTTCGACAATGTCGGAAATGCCATGGTCAATCGTGTCCTGCCTATGATGCGTCTGAACGGACGAATTTGCATTTCAGGTCAGGTCGCAGATTACAATCTCAGCCCGGAAGAGACGCCTGGCATCGTCAACACGAAGCCGTTCATTACCCATCGCGTGTTAATGCAGGGTCTTGTTGTGTTCGATTTTGCGCGAGAATTCCCGGTTGCCCTGAACGAGATGGCTGGCCTGATCGGTGCCGGCAAATTGCAGCTCAAGGAAGAGCGTTTCGACGGCATCGACAAAATGCCAGAAGCGTTTTGTGGATTGTTCAGAGGCGAAAACTTTGGCCGCCGCGTTGTGCAAGTCGGGCCAGACGCCTAGGATCGAGACACGTTCGTTCGCCGTCGCACCCGGCGAGCACAGACGCTCGGGGAGACGGGTCTTATGCAAGTTTTGAAAATCGTCGCGCTGTTTTGGCTGATGACTGGAATGGGCTGGCTCGCCCATGCCCAGGACGAAACGGCGCCTGTTTTGGAAGTCCCAATGCCAGGTGAACAGGTTGATCCAACCTGGCTGGACTTTGTCCCAGAATTCAAACCCTATGTCTGCCCGTTCCATACGCAAGCGCCAGAATATGATCCTGAGGAATTTCGCTGCGGCTATGTATTGGTGCCGGAAGACCGAACCGTTGCGGATAGCCGCTTGATCAAACTGTCGGTCCTGAAAATTGCCTCGACCAGTGAAAACCCGGACCGCCGCGCTGTCGTGCGGCTCACCGGTGGGCCGGGTGGCCCGTCACTCGGGGCCGGACGCATCCGGGCTTATCAGGGCGCGAATACGCGTGGCTTTCGAGAGGCGGCGGATCTCATCTTTTTTGACCAGCGCGGTATTGGCTATTCCGAAGCGCATTTCTGCCGGGCTGTGCCAAGGAGCTTCCAGTTTGGTGTGCCGATTGAAGATGGAATCGAGCAGGCAAAAACCGCCTTCGCAACCTGCCTTGAAGATGCGCGCGCAGAAGGCATTGCTGTCGATGGTTACACCACTTGGCAAAACGCGATGGATGTCCGCGATATCCGCAAGGCGCTGGGTTATGAGCAGTGGACCTTGTTTGGCGTCTCATATGGCACTTCGCTCGGCCAGGCCGTGATCCAGGTCGATGAAGCCGGCGTGCGCGCAGCGATTCTGGACAGTGTTGTACCCGCCGCGCCGCTCGAGACCGGCGGTTGGGGGGCCATCGCTTATGGCTTCCGGTCGGCGCTTGATGCTTTGAGCGCAGATTGCGCCGCCGATAAATCATGCGCGCGCGATGTCGGAAATTTCTCTGACCGTTTCATCGCCGCGTTCCAGAACTTTGATGACGATCCCCTCATCATCGAAGGCCTGGACCCGGGATCGGTCTTGAACGGACGGCTGGTCATGGATGGCGACCTTGCCGGCGGTGCCGTGTTTCAAGCGCTTTATAGAAACAACATATTCGGGGACTTCCCAAGCCTGTTAAAGGCGCTTGAAACCCGAGATGAAACGGCCTTGCGCGCCTATGTCGAAGTGCTGGGCCGCCCAATCGATCATGCCGCCGGAAATGGCATGGAACTGGTTGCCAATTGCCGCGGCGCAGTCGGCGTATCAGAGGCTCAGTATACCGCGATGCGCGCGGCAGAGCCTGAATTGTCGAAATGGACGGATACGCTTGAATGGGACGAGATTTGTGAAGCGGTCTATCGCATTGATCCTGATCCCGCGGTGGAGCGTCTGATAACAGATGTTCCAATCCTGGTCGCCGCCGGCACCGTCGACCCGATCACACCACCGAATTACAGCCAGTCTATCATGTCTGATCTCGCCAATGGGCAATATGTCGAGTTCCCATACACTGGTCATGGTGCGTTGTTCAGCAATTCCCCTGGCTGTGGTCAGGATATTTGGCTGGCCTTCGTCAAAGACCCGATGGCACCGCTCGACACGTCGTGTATTTCGGAGGTTCAAGCGCCGCGATTTTTGACGCGTTTGAAGGAAACCAAAGGCCCGTATCATTTTGCGCTCGGTCTGCAAGCGGGTAATTACCCGAACCTGATCATCGCCTTGGCTGTCAGCCTGCTTATCGCGCTGGTCATGTTCCCGCTCGGCTGGATGGCCCGCAAGGTTCAAGGCACCGTGTCCATAAGTTTCGAGCACGCGCGGCCAATCGCCTGGATCGGCGCATTGGTCTCTCTCGCTGGTTTGGGCTGGGCCATTCATAAGATCCTCAGCACCGCGACGAACCATCCAATGGCGTTGCCCGTGGGCGTTATTCCGTCCGCCGGGTGGGCGTTCTGGCTCGCTTTGATCGGCTTTGTTCTGACCGCCTTTGCGCTGTATCGCGGCATCAGGAGCGCCGGCTTTGGCCGACAGCAGATTGGCACATCGATTGGCCTGGTGCTGACCTGTCTGTCTTCGCTCGGCCTGCTCGGGTTCATTCTGTCGCTCGGGCTTGGACCGTTTTAAGCCAGGTCCCGCGCCGTCAGGCCTGTTCAAAACCATGAATTGCAAACATGTTAAGATCAAAGGAGATCTCAACATGACCACGCCCTTTGATATCACCCAAGCCGACTATACCCGCTTCACATTCGAACGGGATGACCGGGTGCTGACCGCGGCCATTACCTCTGATCATCCGGTCAATGGCGTCGATGCTGCCATGCACGAAGAACTCGGCCGCGTGTTCACCGATCTGCAACGCGATGGCGACAGTGATATCATCATCCTGACGGGTAAAGGCCGGGCTTTCTGTGCGGGCGGCGATTTTGACTGGTTTGAAGAGCAAATCTCTGATCCCAGCAAGTTCCGCGACATTGCCTGGGAAGCCAAGCGTATCGTGACCTCAATCCTGGATATGGAAAAGCCGATGATTTGCCGCCTCAACGGTGCGGCCGCCGGGCTCGGCGCTACGATCGCCTTATTATGCGATATGATTGTTTCAGACGAGAAAGCCGTGATTGGCGACCCGCATGTGAAAGTCGGTCTCGTGGCTGGTGATGGCGGCGCTGTGATCTGGCCGCAACTGGTTGGCTTTGCCAAGGCTAAGGAATTGCTGATGACAGGCGACTTGCTGACCGCGCCTGAAGCGAAGGATCTTGGGCTGATCAATTATGCCGTGCCAACCGACCAGCTGGACGCGAAAGTTGGTGAACTCATCACCAAGCTACAAGGCAATCCGAAATGGGCTGTGCGGTGGACCAAGACCGTGACCAATATTCCATTACGCGCGCTGGCCGCACAAATGATGGATGCCAGCGTCGGCTGGGAAAGCGTGTCCAATTATATGGATGACCGCAAGGAATCCGTCGACGCTTTTCGCGAAAAGCGCAAACCGAACCTGACCGGCAACTGATCAGGCAACCGATTGATACATCGCCTGTAATAGATTGAAGCCGCGCATATCACCAACCAATCCGGCCTCCATTCTGTTCATGACATAAGAGAAGCAGAGTCTGGCATCCTGATCGATCAGGACAATAGAGCCGCCATAGCCGCCCCAATAAGCAATATTCGGGTTGGGCCCGAGCGGCATCGGCTCAGAAGAAATCCCATAGCCCATGCCGAATGTAACCGGTATCCCGAGCGCCAGATCGAGGCCGGCTGTCTGTTTTTCAAAAATTCGCCGCGTGCCATCGCTGGATAGGATGGTTTTGCCAAACGCCTCACCATCACAGGCCATCGGGGTTTGCGCGCGAACAATGGCGCGCGCATTGCCCTGCCCATTAGCTGCCGGAATTTCGGCCGCCCGCCAATCCCGCATATTCGCAAGGCTGGCATCGACAGCAGGATTTCTGAACGTGCGGGACGCGATGGAGTCATCGTCTGCGACTTCGATCGGCGCGGCCGGCGGGATCACGTCGCTGACGCGTTCATCGACTTGCTCTGTTGTGCCGATATGGAAATCGGCCCCGAGCGGTCCGGCAATCTCGTTTGCGTAGAATTGTCCCAGCGAATGGCCGCTAACCCGCCGCACCACTTCGCCGATCAGATAGCCTTGGGTCAGCGCATGATAGCCCGACTGACTGCCCGGCTCCCACCATGGCGCCTGCGCGGCCAGCGCGCCGGTCATCCAGTCCCAATCATAAAGCGCTTCATGCGCCACTGGCGCATCCATGCCAGAGAGCCCGGCGCTATGGCTCAAAAAATGACGGACCTCGACCGCGTCTTTGCCATTCTGAGCAAATTCGGGCCAGTATTTCGACACCGGCGCGTGCAGGTCGACGTCTCCCCGATCAGCCAGAACCAGCAAACACATCGCCGCCATCGGCTTGGTGCTCGACCAGACATTGACCAGCGTGTCTTCCTGCCAGGGGCGTGTCTTCGCTTCATCGAGATGTCCGCCCCAAAGGTCGACCACGAGCTCGCCCTCAAGCGAAACCGCAACCGAGGCGCCAATCTCATTCAACGCAGCAAAATTCATTTCAAACGCAGTTTTCACGGCTTCGAATTTCGGCGCGCATTTGCCGTGGATAGGGGGAACCATAAAGCCTCCAGTAGTGGACATTCACTTTCGAGACTCTCGATTTGAGCTTGAAATTCAAGAGCTCATCCAAACTGCCGTCGGGGGATGAGCACAAAAAAAACCGCATGCGATGACGAAGCCGTCACATGCGGGTCTGGGAGGACGCGTGATTAGCCGTTGAGGCGGATGCCGTCTTTCGCGGCAAGTCTGATCACCTCTGGTGCCGCCAGAATTTCTACGACGTCGGCCACCATGGCTTTCTGGCAGGCTCGGCGCGCTGTGGTCCGAGCTGAGATGTAATGACTGCCAATATCTGGCTTGCATGCGAGCCAGGCTTGTTTGCGAATGCTCTGATAAATCTCTGCAGCTGGCGCATGGAGGTCGAGCTGAATTTCCACCGTTTCGTTTTCAGCCGCAAACGCGGGCGTGAAAGCGAGGGCAGACAGGCTGGCAAAAGCGGCGATAAGGGTTTTGGGAGGACGCATAATGGAGTTTCCTTTTTTTGTTGCACAACCTCGTGGGCTGTGAGCTGAGAAAACCCGATCTCGCCACCAAATGCTCCGCAATCGCGAAAATGAGCGCCCTTTTTCAGATCTGCGAACGCTTTTTCAAAATTGATAAGCGTTTGACGTTTGCAAAATTGTCCCCTATTTCCCTGCCTCTCGTGGTGATTTGGCCGGTCGGCTTGCAGCCACGTTAAA
>JBCCDZ010000188.1:0-6573 GCA_039030525.1 Pseudomonadota bacterium
AAGCAATATGTCGAAGCTTGCAAGCTCGCCGATTTCTGCGGCGGCCTGCCATCTCGCGATCGTCCGCAGGAAGAGAAACACCTCGACATCGTCATGGAACCGGCGAAAGAGCTCAATAAAATGGTCGAAGTGCATGTCGATCAGGAAAACAATCCGTTCCAGCATGAAACCGAATTGCTGTGCCTGAAGACCATGGAGCATGGCATGCAAGGCCGCGTCTATGGCATTCACTCAATCTCGGTCTCGGCCAAGGATGAGAGCGAGCAGGACCGCATTGTCGAGCTGTGCAAGAAAGCCGATGTCGGCATCGTCATCTGTCCGTCGGCGGCACTGTCGATGAAACAGTTGCCGATGCAAGGCCCGCTGCACAATTCTATCGGCCCCTTCGTGAAGATGAAAAATGCTGGCGTGCGTACCTATCTCGGCATCGACAATATTGCTGACCTGTTCATGCCGGTCGTGGACGGCGATATGTGGACCGAAGTGCGGATGCTGATGGAAGCCTGCCGCCATTATGATCTCGAGCAGATTGCCGACTGGGCGAGCCAGCCGCCGCTGCACATCCTCAACGAACAAGCCGAACGCGTCGCCGCGGAATAGGCAACCGACATGTCCACGGCATCCGAAACTCTGAGCGATCAGGGTTTCGTCTGGTTCCGAGAGGCCTTGTCGAGCGACCATCTGGCTGAGATCGAGTCCTATTGTGCATTTGGTAAACGACCTGGTCGTCGGCTGAGTGATGATCCGGCGCTGCTTTCCCTTTTGTCGGAGAGAAGCGCAATGGGAGAGCTGATTGGCGCGGCTCTGCCCCATGCGAAACCGGTTCGGCTGGTATCATTCAACAAATCGCAGAACGCGAATTGGGCTGTTCCTTGGCACCAAGATCGTGTGCTTGCCGTTCGCGAGAAGCATGAATTGCCAGGGTATCAGAACTGGACGCGGCAGGGTGATTACTGGCACGTCGAACCGCCCGAGGCCGTCTTGCAAGAGATGATTTTCGCGCGCATCCATTTCGATGCCGCAACTCACGAAAACGGTGTGATGGAGCTGGCGTCGGGCACGCACAAACTTGGAAAAGTTGCCGCGGAACAGGCGCGATCAGTGGCAGAAATGAAACCAGCAGACGTCTGTGAGGCCGCACCGGGTGACGTTCTATTAGTAAAAGCGCTGACATTGCATCGGTCGCGATCAGCGTCGAAAGCGTCCCAGCGGCGTGCATTGAGGGTCGATTATGCGGCGTTTGATCTGCCTGCCCCTTTGCAATGGGCGATCGGGGCGGCCGTTGGCTGCGGCTAGAGGAAGCATTGGTTTGCGCCTTTGGCTCTGACATATAGAACGCAGAGAGGCGGACCGCTGTGGGCCGCCTTTTTGTTCACGAGGTATCATGCTCGCGGAAATTGGTCAGATCGCCCTCATTCTGGCGCTGGTAGTCAGTGCCTTGCAAGGATGGATGGGGCTGCAAGGCGCGCATCAAAATGATCGCCGCGCCATGGCGTTTGCCGACCGGGCTGCGGTCTTGCAAGCGGTGCTGTGTATCGGCGCCTTCGCCTTGCTGGCGCATGCTTTCATGGTCTCGGATTTCAGCGTCAAACTGGTCGCCACCAATTCGCATACCAGCAAGCCGCTCATCTATAAGTTCAGCGGCACCTGGGGAAATCATGAAGGTTCGATGCTGTTATGGGTGATGGTCATGGCGCTGTTCGGCGCCGCCATGGTCTGGTTCGGCAAGACGCTGCCATCGGGATTGCGGGCCCGGGCGATTGCGATCCAGGGGCTGACCGCGACCGGCTTTCTGGCGTTTTTGATTTTTACCTCTAATCCGTTCGAGCGCCTGTCGCCGATCCCGGACAATGGCAATGGGCTGAACCCGCTTCTGCAAGACCCGGGCTTGGCGATCCATCCGCCCTTCCTGTATCTCGGCTATGTCGGCTTTTCGGTCGCCTTTTCGTTCGCCGTTGCGGCTTTGATCGAGGGACGCGTCGACGCCATGTGGGCGCGCTGGGTGCGCCCCTGGGTGCTGCTCGCCTGGAGCTTTCTGACCATCGGCATCGTGCTCGGCTCAGTCTGGGCCTATTATGAGCTCGGCTGGGGCGGCTGGTGGTTCTGGGACCCGGTCGAGAATGTCAGCTTCATGCCCTGGCTCGCAGGCACCGCCTTGTTGCACTCGACCCTGGTCGCGCAAGCCCGTGGCAGCTTCATTCGCTGGACCTTATTGCTGGCCATCACGACCTTCTCGCTCAGCCTGGTTGGCACATTCATTGTCCGATCCGGCGTCCTGACCAGTGTGCATGCCTTTGCGGTTGATCCCGATCGCGGCGTCTTCATTCTCGGCCTATTGATCCTGGCAACCGGCGGCGCCCTGGCGCTTTATGCGATGCGGTCGGGCAAGATTGCGCATGGTGCGAGCTTTGAGCTGGAAAGCCGTGAAGCTGGTCTGGTTCTGAACAATATTCTTCTGGTGGTGGCGACCGCGACGGTCTTTCTTGGCACATTCTATCCGTTGGTGATTGACGCGATGACGGGCGACAAGATCACAGTCGGTCCCCCTTATTTCGAGTTCACCTTCGGGCCGATCATGGCGGTTTTGATTGTCTTCATGGCGGTCGCGCCCTTGATCAAATGGCGCAGCGACAGCTGGACCCGCATTCGCAAGACGCTGATCATCATGGCGGCCGCAGCCATCCCGCTGACGCTGGCCGTCATCGTGTTCGGGAAGACCGTGTTTGGCGCCATCGGGATGGGTCTGGCGGTCTGGTTGATGATGGGGACCGTATCCAATTATGGCCGCAAGCTGCGCATTGGCGAGACCAAAAGCACGACAGGCAATCTGCTGAAACGGTTCGCCCTCTTGCCCGGCGCAACGCACGGATTTGCATTGGCGCATCTTGGATTAGCCGTCTGTACAGTCGGGATCGTTGCGATGGGCGTTTGGTCTGATGAGGAAGTCGACCGCCTGAAATTGGGCGAAAGCATCTCGGTCGCGGGCTATGAATTCACGCTCGAAAGCGTCGATCGCGCGCAAGGACCGAATTTCATTTCAGAGACCGGCCGCGTTGTGATTGAACGCAGCGGCCAGCGCGTCGCCACGCTCAATCCCGAACAACGCATGTATCCGGTCGAACGCAACAACACGACCGAGGGCGCGATGGACGTTGGCGCCTTGCGTATTCTCTATGCGGCCAAAGGGGAGGGCAATCCGGAAGACGGCTGGGTGGTCAGTGTCTATTATCATCCGCTTGTCATCTGGATCTGGATCGGTGCGTTGATGATGGCGTTTGGTGGGTTTGCATCAGTTGCGGATCGCCGCCACGCATTTGCCAAGCGGCCGGCGCGGACGGTTCAAGCGCAACCCGTAGCGGCGGAGTAAGGCGGATGTCTATGTCGCGTATTCTTCCGATCGGCGTTTTCGTCATCCTCGTGGTGTTCATGGCAATTGGCCTCACTCGCGACCCAAGCGTGATTCCGACTGAGATGATCGATCGCGAGATGCCGCAATTCGAACTGCCAGACCTGTACGCGCCCGAAGAGGTGATCCGAACGGAAGACCTGACCGGCGAAACCACTCTGGTAAATGTGTTCGGGTCCTGGTGCGTCGCGTGTCTGCAGGAGCATCCAACGCTGATGCAATTGTCGCGGGATGGGACAGTGCGCATTGTCGGTGTGAATTGGCGCGACACGCGCGAAGAGGCGCTGGTCTGGCTCGAGAAGCATGGCGACCCATATGCGCGCATCGTGTTTGATGCTGAAAGCGACCTGGTCATCGAAATGGGCGTTACCGGCGCGCCGGAAACCTTCATCGTCGATCCGAGTGGGCGCATTCGATACAAGCAAATTGGCCCGATCACGCCAGATGTCTGGCAGGATACAATCCGCCCGGTGATTGACGCCATCGCCGCTGAGCAAGAGGCGGCGTCGTGAGGACGCTGCTTTTATCCCTCTGCTTGATGGTCGGTTTGACCAGCGCGCCCCTCGCGGCTGAAACGCCGGACCCGATTCCTGCTGAAGAAGTCGACGCGCGGACAGAGGCGGTATCGAAGACTTTGCGCTGTGTGGTCTGTCAAAATCAGTCGATCTATGATTCCAATGCGCCGCTCGCCGAAGACATGCGCCGCCTGGTTCAGAAACGGATCGAAGCGGGCGATACGGATGAAGAAGCGCGGGAATATTTGCGCAACCTCTATGGCGATTATGTTCTGATGTCGCCGCCTTTGCAGCTGAACACGATCCTGCTGTGGGCAGGGCCGCTCGTGCTGGTCCTGTTCGGAGGTGTCTGGTTCGTCTCCCGCTTGCGCGGCCAAGAGGCTGAGTCACCGGCTGAGCTGAGCGCTGAAGATCGTGCCCGCGTCGCTGCGGCGCTGTCGGGAGAGGATACGCCGTCATGATTTGGGGGATTGGACTCGCGCTGATCGGGATCGCAGGGCTGTATCTGATGCGCCCATTTCTCGCCGCCGCCGCGCCAGAGACAGCGAGCGCGCTCGACCAGGCCCGGCAACAACGGGCGGCGATTGATCTCGACGCTGAAGCAGGGCGTTTGAATCCGCAAGCGACAGAGGAAGCGCGCGACGCATTGGATCGCCGAATACTCGCGCTCCTGGATGAACAGGATCAAAGCCCGGCCCATGCGCGGTTGAAATCGCTCGCTATGGTGATCGTGCCGGCGGTCTTGTTGCTCGGCGTCGTCGGCGTCTACACGCAAGTGGGGGCGCCAGATTATCAGCCGCTGACCTATGCTGATTATCGTCAACAACAATTGGCTGAGCTGCCAGATACGTTGGAAGAGCTTGTTGTCGTTTTGCAGGCGCGGCTCGAATCTGATCCCAACCCGCCATTGACGGGCTATGTCCTCTTGGCGCGCTCTTATTTGCGTCTCGGTGAGTTTGACTCCGCGCTGGCGGCCTATGATACCGCAATCGAGATCTCTGACGGCAATGCAGATGTCATGAAAGAGCGCGAAGGCGTCGTCGAGGCGTTGCAAAATCGCGCCACCGCGCCGCCGATTGATCCAGACGCGCGCGCCCGGATTGAAGCCATGTCGCCAGACGAGCAAGCTGCGATGATTTCCAGTATGGTTGATGGCCTGGCCGTGCGTTTGGAACAAAACCCAGATGATTTCGAAGGCTGGATGCGCCTCATCCGCGCGCGTGCGGTCATGGGCGATGCGGCTCAAGCGCGCCTGGATCTGGGCATGGCGCTAGAGAATTTCCCGCTTGAGACGCGCGAAGGGCAGGCGCTGCAACAACTCGCAGTGGAGCTCTTGCCTCCGACCGCGGGATCCGATCAAGAATAAGCTCTGATGCACGCGGGACGCGAGGTGAGTTGACATCGCTGTCACGTGTCGCTTAGGGCTAAATAAAGGACAGACAAAGTCTCTGTTCAGGGAGGAAAATTATCATGTCATTGGACACCTTAGATCTGGTGATTGTCGGCCTGTATGCGGTCGCTTTGTTCGCCATAGCTATATTCGTCTCACGCGAGCCTGCGGGGGAGTCGAAAGACACCGAAGATTATTTCCTGGCGGGCAAAGCCCTGCCATGGTGGGCGATTGGCGCCTCTTTGATCGCGGCAAACATTTCCGCGGAACAGATTATCGGTCAGTCCGGACAGGGATTTGTCGTCGGTTTGGCGATTGCCGCCTATGAATGGCAAGCCGCGTTGGTCCTGATCATCGTCGCCGCATTCTTCCTGCCCATCTTCCTGAAACGCGGCATCTATACGATGCCGCAATTCCTCGAAACGAGGTTCGGGGCGAGTGTGAAAACGATTATGGCGGTGTTCTGGATCTTCCTGTTTACTGCCGTCAACCTGACCACAGTCCTGTATGGTGGTGCGCTTGCGATCCAGGCGGTGACCGGGCTCGGTGTATTCACCGGCATGGCCATGCTGGCCGCCTTTGCCTTGCTCTATTCGCTTTATGGTGGCCTCAAAGCCGTAGCGATGACCGACATTATTCAGGTCGTGATCCTGATCCTGGGCGGGTTCGCCATTACCATTCTCGTGCTCGGCATGGTCGGCGGAGAGCGCGGTGCCATGGGCGGTCTGTCGACCCTGATGGGCGAGCTGCCAGGTCATTTTGAAATGATCCTCGACCGCGATCATCCAAGCTATGGCAACCTGCCAGGCATCTGGACATTGCTCGGCGGCCTGTGGGTGCTCCACTTCTCATATTGGGGCTTCAACCAGTATATCATTCAACGTGCCCTCGGGGCCGAAAGCCTGGCGGAAGCGCAGAAAGGCCTGGCCTTTGCGGCACTGTTGAAATTCCTCATTCCTCTGATCGTTGTCATTCCCGGCATTGCCGCTTTGTGGCTCGCCCAGAACGGATTGCAAGGGCTCAGTGAAGAGGCGCTATCAGCAAAGCCGGACAGCACTTATGGCGCGCTTATGGCGCTGATGCCGGTCGGTATTCGCGGACTGATCTTTGCCGCTCTGGTGGCCGCGATCGTGTCGTCGCTGGCATCGATGATCAACTCGATCTCGACCATCTTCACGATGGACATTTATCGCGATTATGTCGCCAAGGACCGGGCCGAGACGCATTATGTCCTGATCGGTCGGATCACTGCGGCGACCGCC
>JBCCDZ010000189.1:0-6531 GCA_039030525.1 Pseudomonadota bacterium
ATCGTGGGACAGAAGAATCTCATTCTGTAGTCTAGTAGTAAAGATTCACCAGATTCGGGGCATCATCATTTCTATTGTATTTGACATACGCACGCGCGCAGAGATCCGCAGCAATCAGCAAATGAATGAACTGAAGAGTATAGCAGATCATTTAGAGATTTTGCGTGAAACAGCGCCGTTGAATCCTGACATGACGCCCGAGACCGCAGCTGAACTTGAAGAATCGCTCGCGCTCGCAGAAGCCGCGCTGAGACGCGCAAGCGCAGAGCTTTTATTCTCTGACGAATAGGGTGCGCTGGTAGCGCGTCTGCCAAAGGTCACGATCTGTATTGCGTGCTGGCGTTTGAGCTCCGACACCGCCTCTCCCAATTCATGGTTGTAAATGCTTGCAGAGCAGGGTGTGTTACCCCTAGTCTGCGAAAAGAGTTCTCCAATCCAAAAAGAGAGAGCAGAGAGGGATTTGAGATGGCGGTGATTCCAGCACACGACCAGGACGTGCATTCCGATAAGAAATCCTCATGTTCGGGACTGACGGAAGAATTTGATTTCAGCCGTTTCGCAGCTCAAATTGCAGCATCAAATTCGGGTGACGAAGTCTGGGCTCTGATCGACGCGATCTGCGATAAGGCCGATGTCGAAGGCGTCTGCTGTCGTTGTTTTCCAAGCGAAGCTGCCGCAGAACAAACCATCTTCTTTTCGACCACATCGCGATTCAGTCCTGAACTGGGAGACGCGTTGGAACAGGCGCCCGGCTATCTTGACGCGTTTCTGCACGCCTCAGTGCGAACGACGAAACCGTTTCTGTGGCGCGATATGGAAAGCCTGTTAGAGCCCCGGTCTCCACAGCTGCATTACTATCGCGATCATATTGCCAGCTTTGGTACAGGGGTCGTCGTTCCAGTTTTCGGCCCTTTGTTCCGGAACGGGTATTTCTGTTTCCATTCCTATGAAGACCGCACCGTTACTGAAATGGACAAGATGGTGTTGCATTCGATTTCGCAGACGGCATACCTGAAGCTGCTCGACATCATGTATAAGACAGCCGATCGCGAGCGCACGCTGTCTGGCCGTGAGCTTGAGACGATTAACATGATCGCGCGCGGCAAAAGCAATCCCGAAGTCGCTGCGGCCATGTCGGTTTCCGTAAATACGATCAATACGCTGCTGAAGCGGATTTTCGAGAAGCTGGACGTCTCTGACCGGGTTAGCGCGGTAATGCGCGCCTATGCGCTTGGCTATATCGCTTAAGCGATTGATTTACCGACGATTCAAACATTCCGAAAGATCGCGCGAATTGCGACTCAACTTCCCTGGGTTGGCGCGCTAGGGTTGCCTGAGAAAATTATTCAGGGAGATCACTATGACCACGAAGACCATTGCCGCGATTGCGCTTTTTGCCAGTTTGGCAGCTGGCTGCGCCACCGCTCAGGAAGCCGAAGCCCCGCCGCAAATCACGATGGGGAACGGTGAGTCAAACATGATCACGGTGGAAGGCCTGACGCGCACGCAGGACGTGACCCATTTTTCTGAAGTCCGGGTCGATGATGCTGCTGTATCGACCTTTCGCGCGGACTCCACAGCCGTCACCTTTCCGGAAGTAGTGATTGAAAAGCCAGGCTTCCTGGTCCTGCACCCGGTCATGGACGGTCGTCCGAACGGCGACATGGTGTCCGGCTTTGCTTATCTTGAGGCGGGACAGAATGAGGATGTCACCATCCGCATTGATCATCCTGCCGATGTGGGCAGCAAGTTCCTCGTGATGCTGCATAGCGATGTTGATCAGGACCGCGTGTTGGATTTTGTATTTGTCGAAGACGGCATCAATGTCGAAGACACGGCCGTGTTCGAAGGCACGCATATGATCGCGCACATCATCGCCGTACCGGACTGATCTGATGCAGCTTTCCAAAGACACACCCGCTATTGTCACTGGCGGCGCCTCAGGATTAGGGCGCGCAACTGCAGAAGCCTTTGCGGCTTCCGGCGTGCCCGTGGCCATTTTCGATATCAATGAAGACGCGGGGCAGGACGTTGCCGCCGCGATTGGCGGCACATTCCACAAGGTCAATATTCTGGACGAAGACTCCGTTGTCGCCGGCTTCGAAGCAGCGCGCGCAGCCCACGGGCAGGAACGCATATGCGTGCATTGCGCCATGGCGTCGACCCGCGGCAAGACGCTGGCCTATGACAAGCAAAGCGGCGGTTATAAGAAGCTCGATACAGAGACTTATGCCCGCGGCGTCGAAGGGGTCTTGGTTGCATCCTTCCGTATTGCCTCACATGCGGCGCTGGGCATGGCGAACGCTGACCCAATGGAAGATGGCGAACGTGGCTGCATCACCATGACAGCCTCGGTCGCGGCGCAGGACGCTCAGATCGGGCAGATTGTTTATGGCTCGGCCAAAGCTGGCGTGAATGGTCTGGTCCTGCCTATGGCGCGTGATCTGATGAATATCGGCATTCGCGTCAACTCGATCATGCCTGGCATATTCGCGACACCGCTCATGCTCGGCGCGCCTCAGCCGGTTCTGGACAGTCTGGCCGCTTCCGTCCCGTTTCCGAAGCGTTTGGGCAAACCGGAAGAGTTTGCTTCGCTGGCGATGGAATTGGCGCGCAATGGCTACTTTAACGGTCAATGTTTGCGCCTGGATGGCGCGATCCGAATGGCGCCGCGTTAGGAACTCTGAGACGGTAGTTCTCGATCAGGCTCGCTCGTGCTGCAAAGATAATAGAAGCAATTTCAATGCATTAGGGCGCCGTTACGCGCGTAGCACTGTTTTGGATTAACCAAAATTCACCTGCCGTTCATGTTGGCGCCGGGATATCAGGGCGCGGATTGAGCACTATTTGTGTTTCGCTCACACGCGCTGCCAAGTGGGAAATTGGCGGCATGAAAGTGACGAAACGGTACGTGCTTGCTCCGCACAACAAAGGGGTAAAAAATGAAAAAGTATCTTTGTGTATCGGTCGCCGCCGTGGCGATCGCAATGACAGCTCATGGCCAAGCGGCGGACATGCCGCCGGACGCCGATGCCGGCGAGTGCTTTGCGCGCGTTCTGGTTCCTGACACGATCGAAGTCTCATCCGCACAGGTTGTAGACCGTGAAGCCACCTATGAGTTGAAACTGATCCCGGCGACATATGAGACGGTGACTGAACAGCGCTTGCTGAAAGAAGCCAGCACAGTCTACAAAACCGTTCCGCCCGTATACGAAACGGTCACGGAGACCATTATCGTCGAACCCGAGCGCGAAGAAAGCATCGTCGTGCCGGCCACGTACGAGACTTATTCTGAGCGTGTTCTTGTTCGAGAAGCCTACACGACGTGGAAAAAGGGTGACGGCCTGTATGGACGTGACCTGGCAAATGCGACGGGTGAGACCATCGCGACGGCTACGGGCGAATTGCTCTGTCGCGTAGAAGTGCCTGCGGAATATGAAACGGTGACAAAAACCCGTTTGCTGACACCGGAAGCGACTGAAGTTCGCGTCATTCCAGCCGTGACCAAGACGGTCACGAAAGAGGTTGTGGTTGAGCCCGCGCGCGTCATCGAAGAAACGATTCCTGCGGAGTATGAAACCGTAAGTCGCCAACAATTGGTGTCGGAATCGGCCGAAGAGCGCATCGAAATACCAGCGACCTACAAGACTGTCGAAAAACGCGTGGTCACCAATGTTGGTGGTTTGGAGTGGCGTCAGGTTCTGTGTGAAACCAATGCCACACCTCAGACCATTCGAGACATTCAAGCTGCACTGAGTGCTGCCGGTTATGACGTGCCTGCAGATGGCGAGTTTGGTCCGGCGACTCTCGCCGCGATGGAGGGCTATCAGCGCGCGAACGGCCTGCCGATTGGCTATCTCACAATGTCGACCGTCGAATCGCTTGGTGTGCCACAGTCCTAAACGGACAATCGGATCATCGCTTCCGTAAGTAAGGGCGAGATTCGAACAATAAGGGGACCCTCGGGGCGATCTTCGGATCGCCCTTTTTCTTGTCTGCTCGGCGCCGCCCGGACCGTCGGCGCCAATCTTATCAGCTTGACAAGTCCAGGCAGAGATGTAAAATGAACGTGTTCAAATAATAAGCGAAGTGCTCATTCTGATCAATACGCTCGTGCATTTAGACATGTGCTGACTCGAAATCAGATGCCGCAGGAGATGCAAAATGCCGACCATGGACTCTTCTAAATCCAGCAATCGAAAGCTCCCGGAACGCGCCCGGATCGGGCGGTTTCTGGAAACCTGGATCGGCGGGCCGATCAATGGTCTGGAATTTGTCCTGCAATGGGTGATGGTCAAACCGTTGCGCTGGTTCTGGCGCCATCTCGACAGCTGGTCTTACAAGCTGGAAGGTACCTTGTTGCGCCAGATCCTGTCGCACACAATCTTTCCCTTCACGTTGATCCTGTCTGTATTTGTCGGTCTCAAACTGGTCGAGAATGGGATTACCAGCCTGACCCTGTTGGGCTTTGTCCTGCTGCCGATCATTTATGGATTATATTGCGCCCCGCTGGAGCGGTTGATGCCGTATAGCCGCAAATGGCTCGAAGGCGGTAATGACAGTGCGGTCGATATTATCATGTATTTTTCCGGCGCCTTCTGGAGCGGGATTTCCGGCCTGATTGTCAGCGCGCTGTTCATTGTCGGCATGGTCGAGGCGCTTGAGCCGTATGGTCATGATCTCTGGCCGGATCAGTGGAACCCGGTGCTGCAAGTGGCGATGTTTATCCTGATCAAGGACTTCTTCCGCTATTGGTTCCACCGCGCCTTGCATGAGATTCCGGCCCTGTGGCGCATTCATGCGGCGCATCACTCGGTGGAACGCTTGTACTGGCTCAACGGCATCCGCGCGCATCCGCTCGAGATTATCAGCCAGGCGATTTTCTATGCCATCCCGCTGGCTCTGGTGCAGCCGACGGCAGAGATTGCACTGGTCGCGATCATCCTGCAGCTCAGCATTGGCATTTTCCAACATTCCAATATCGATCTCAATCTCGGCTGGTGGGAATATATCTTCTCGATCGGGGACAATCATCGCTATCACCATTATCCCGATAAAGGCATTGGCGATTCCAATTATGGCGGCGAGCTGATCATCTATGACATCCTGTTCGGCACCTTTCATAATCCACGCAATGAACGCCCGCACGACAATATCGGCATCGGCACCGCGCCAGACTATCCGCTGACGGTGGCAGGCCTGTACATCGCGCCGTTCCTGCCGAACCAGAAGACGGTGTTTGCACGGGATGAGGAAGCTGAATCTGCGGCCAGCACTGACGGGCCACGTTTGCAGCCGGCGGAGTAGAAGTGGTTCAGGGTTAGGATCACGGGTTCGAGCCTAGCGTTGCATGAGCTCAGCCGGTCCAAACCCCGCTCATTCCCGCGCATGCGGGGATCTCGAGCCATCTTGGTCGGGAATAGTGGTACGAGGTCCCCGCCTTCGCGGGGATGAGCGAACGCCAATCTTACGCGTCATAACTCACCTCCACGCTCTGCCCCGCTCGACTGGGCAGCCCATCACCGGTTCTTGCGGCGGAGATCGGGAGTGGAAACACCTCTCCCGGTCTTGACGTGAGGCGGGGTGTTGGACCCTCCAATCGAGTTGGAGGGAGCGAGGTGGCGAGCATGGCGTGGCCCTCACCCCAACCCCTCTCCCGCAATTGGGAAAAGGGCTTTCATATGAGTGAAGATAGAGCATTAGATCACCCCTAATGCGCCTCCGCCCAATTCATTCCGGTATCAGCTTCGACCACCAGCGGCACGCTTAAACTCAAAGCCGGCAGCGGCGCGCGCTCCATTGTTTCGCGCACAACCTCTATCGTTTTTTCCGCTTCGGCCTCTGGCGCTTCGAAGATCAATTCATCATGCACTTGCAACAGCATCTTGGCCTGTAATCCAGCCGCGTCTAACGCGTCAGGCATCTGCACCATGGCGCGTTTGATAATGTCGGCTGCAGAGCCCTGGATCGGCGCATTAATCGCCTGGCGTTCAGCAAAGCCGCGTTGCGGGCCTTTTGCCTTGATGCCTTTCAAATGCAGGACGCGGCCGAAAATCGTCTCGACGCGTTCATGCTCGGCGGCATATTTCTTGGTCTCGTCCATATAGGCTTTGATGCCTGGGAAGCGTTTGAAATAGGTCTTGATATAAGCACTCGCTTCGTCACGAGGGATGGACAGCTGGCGGGCCAGGCCAAAGCCGGAAATGCCATAAATGATGCCGAAATTGATCGCTTTGGCGCGGCGGCGGATCATCGGATCCATGCCCTCTATCGGTGTGTCGAACATTTCGCTGGCTGTCATGGCGTGAATGTCGAGGCCCTGATGGAAGGCCTCTTTCAGCGTATCAATACCGGCAATATGGGCCAAAAGACGCAGCTCGATCTGGCTGTAATCGGCGCTTATCAGGACAGTGCCAGGCTCCGTTATAGTTCTTGGAATAGTTGACAATATAACCCATCTCCCCATGTCGAATAATCTGTAGTTGACCGTTCATTTGTTTTGAGGGGAGTGTAGAGACGTAGCAGTGCTAC
>JBCCDZ010000190.1:0-6516 GCA_039030525.1 Pseudomonadota bacterium
AAGAGCACAATAATTACGCCGTCGATTTTATCGAAGCGACCAAGATCATTCGCGAAACCTGTCCAGGCTGTCACATTTCCGGCGGCCTCTCAAATGTCAGCTTCAGCTTCCGCGGCAATGAACCAGTGCGCCGGGCGATGCACTCGGTCTTTCTCTATCACGCCATCCCGGCGGGGATGGATATGGGCATCGTCAATGCCGGCCAGCTCGACATTTATGACGAGATCGAACCGAAGCTGCGCGACCTGGTCGAGGACGTCATTCTCAACCGGGACGACAATGCCACCGAGGCTCTGGTTGACTATGCTGAACAGTTCCGCGGCCAGAAAGGCAAGTCGGCTGAGAAAGATCTGTCCTGGCGCGAGCTGCCGGTTGCGAAACGGCTTGAGCATGCGCTGGTCAACGGCATTACCGAATTTATTGACGGCGACACAGAAGAAGCCCGCGCTGCCGCCGCACGCCCTCTGCATGTCATCGAAGGCCCGCTCATGGATGGCATGAACGTGGTCGGCGACTTGTTCGGCTCTGGTAAAATGTTCCTGCCCCAGGTGGTGAAGTCAGCCCGCGTGATGAAAGCCGCCGTGGCTTATCTCGATCCTTATATGGAAGCCGAAAAAGAAGAACTTGGCACGGTCGATGTGTCGAATGGCATAGTCCTGATGGCAACAGTCAAAGGCGATGTACATGATATCGGCAAGAATATTGTCGGCGTGGTGCTCGCCTGTAATGGCTATGAGATTGTCGATATGGGCGTGATGGTGCCGTGCGAAGATATTCTCGCCAAGGCTGAGGAAGAGAAGGTCGATATTATCGGCCTGTCCGGCCTGATCACGCCAAGCCTAGACGAAATGGTCTATGTTGCACGTGAGATGCAGCGCACCGGTATGCAGCAACCTTTGCTGATCGGCGGCGCGACCACCTCGCCCGCGCACACGGCGGTGAAGATCGACCCGGCGCGCGACAATGGCCCGACCATTCACGTCACCGATGCCAGCCGCGCGGTCGGCGTCGTCTCTGCCTTGCTGTCAGACGAAGATCGCCCGCTTTTTGTCGAGACGGCGCAAGCCAAATATCAGCGCATGCGTGACAGCCGAGCCGGCGGTCCGCCAAAGCCGCGGCATCCCATTCAGATCGCACGCACGCATGCCCACACACTGGAAGCGCCGACGCCGACAGCGCCAAGCTTTACCGGCACGAAAGTGTTTGAGGAGTTCGACCTCTCGGAACTCGCCCGCTATATTGACTGGACGCCGTATTTCTCGAGCTGGAACCTGGCCGGGCGCTACCCGCAAATTCTCGAAGATGAGATTGTCGGCGAAGCGGCACGCGACTTGTGGCGCGATACGGAAAACATGATGCAACAAATCCTTGGCCAGGACTGGTTCAAGCCAAAAGCTGTGATCGGATTCTGGGGCGCCGCGCGCGACGGCGATGATATCAAGCTCGAGACCGGCGACACATTCCACACGCTGCGCCAGCAAATGGTCAAAGACAATCAACGCCCCAATTTTGCGCTGGCCGATTTTGTTGCTGAGCAGGGCGACCATATTGGTGGCTTCGCCGTCACCTCTGGCCCGCAAGCCGATGAGATTGCGAAGAAGTTCGAAGCCGAAGCGGACGATTATTCCGCCATCATGGTCAAAGCGCTGGCGGACCGTTTTGCCGAAGCCATGGCCGAATATATGCACGAACAGGTGCGCAAGACCCATTGGGGCTATGCCGCCGATGAGACTTTGGACAATGCGGCCTTGATCAAAGAATCCTATGCTGGCATTCGCCCGGCGGCCGGCTATCCTTGTCAGTCGGACCATACCGAAAAACAAACTTTGTTCCGTCTCTTGGATGCCGGTCGGATCGGCATGGAGCTGACCTCCAGCTGCGCAATGACACCAGCTTCCTCAGTATCAGGCCTGTACCTCGCGCACCCGGAAAGCGTCTATTTCGCGGTCGGCCGCATCGAGCGAGATCAGGTACAGGACTATGCCAATCGCAAAGGTATGGAACTGCGTACCGCGGAGCGCTGGCTCGGACCAATCTTGAATTATGATCCGGCTGAGGCCGAAATTGAGGCAGCTTGACCCAAACCATTGCCAGCGTCGCGCTCGTCATCCCAGACTATGACGCCGCCATCGCCTTTTATGTCGACCAACTCGGCTTCGCTTTGCTTGAGGACACACGCCTCAGTGAGACCAAACGCTGGGTCCGCGTGGCGCCTTCCGGCGCTGAGACCGCAATCCTGCTCGCCAAGGCCGACGGCCCAGCGCAAGAGGCCGCGATTGGCAACCAGACGGGTGGCCGGGTTGGCTTCTTTCTGCATACGGATGATTTCGCGCGCGACCATGCGATGATGCGAACGAAAGGCGTCACGTTCCGAGAAGACCCGAGGCACGAAGCCTATGGCACGGTCGCGGTCTTTGAAGACCCGTTCGGCAATTTGTGGGATTTGATTGAGCCGAGGCCTTAAGGCGCAGTGCTGTCTTCAGGTTCAGGCTGAACTGAATCCGGTTGCGCCGGTTCCGCACTTGGCCTAGCGGAACTTGGCTTCGGACGCAGCACACTCAACGTCTCGACCAGGAACTCGCATGTTCGTTCTTCATGATATTGATCGCGTTGATTGAACCAGGTGCAAAATACTCGTTCTTGCTTCACCGCAGCGACCGTCATTTTTGGACCGCCGGATTTGAGGACGACGACATCTCCAACTTTTAGTGGCATGAGCACTCCCATCCTTTGGACTACGAATTCAATAGAAGTCGGCCTATTAAGAGATCGCTAGAATCACTCTGGATCAGATCCATGGAAAGAAAATAGAGACACCGGGATAGTTTTCGGACGCCTATTGTAGCGCTCCAGAAAAGCGCAAAACGCAGACGGTTTCACGGCTCATTAAGCGCACCGGGTAATGATAAGATATGCGATTAGGGGTCCGCATACCGCTTGCCACATTCATCATTGGCGCACTTGCTGCTTTGCCAGCAACGGGACAGGCTTTGTCATTAGACTTGGAAGCCGTCAGAATCGACTCTGTCGGCGCGACGTTTCAGACCGTTCCACTGGTCAATTCATATGCCAATGCTGTCGTCGTCTGCACCTACAATTTACGCTCAAATGTCAATAATGAAGCCACGGTTCGGGTCCGCAATATTCAATCGGACAGCTTTGAGGTTCGCGTTCAGCGGTTTGAGAATTCCTCCGCATTCACGCCTTCTGACGTCCATTGTCTGATCGCAGATGAGGGCGTTCATACGCTCAGCGATGGGCGGGTGATCGAAGCGCGCACCGCGCTCTCCACTGTCACGGCAGGCAATGCCGCGGGTTGGGCGACGGCGAACTATACCAATGTCACGGGTCAGGTCACAGGCGGGCATTCTTCACTTGTCATTCTCGGGCAGGTGATGAGTTTCAATGATAGCCAGGCCAGCGTGTTTACATCAAACAATTGCAGCAATCGCGGCAGCCCCGCGACGCTGAGCAATATCTGCGTCACCAAACATATCGGGATGATCAACGATACGCGGCTCTCGGAAACGTTGGGCTTTATCATTACCGAGCCCGGCTCCGGAACCGTGAACGATGTCGATTACGCTTTTGCCCGCGGCGGCAACTCGATTGCGGGGACCGGCAATACACCGCCTTACACCTATTCCGTCAGCGGCGATTTCGACACCGGGATTGCGACAATGGCGGCTGAGAATGGTGGCAATGGCGGTTGGGCGGTGCTGTATGGCAATGACCCCTTGCCTAGCAACGCTATCAATCTCGCCGTTGAGGAGGAAACCGTCGCGGGCGACACGACGCGCCGCCACATTAATGAAGAGCTCTATTATGGCGTGTTCCGAAACAACCAGACGGCAACTCTGGGTGTCACAAAGTCGACCACGGTCTCTCCCCTCTCAACATCTCCCTTCGCTATACCTGGCAGCGATGTCCTGTATACGCTCACGGTCGAAAGCACAGGGACGGCACCGGTGGATAATGACACGCTGTTTCTGGTCGATACGCTTCCGGCGGAAGTATCATTCTACAATGACGATTTGGACGGCGCAGGCCCGGCAGGTGGCCCGGTGCAGTTCGATCCACTTTCCTCCGGCGTGACCTTTTCCGACGCAACAGATTTGCGCTTTTCAGATGCTGCAACTAAGCCGTCAAACCTCTCCGCCTGCACTTACACGCCGACAAGCGCTTATGACCCGAATGTCCGGCATGTCTGCTTCGCGCCGAAAGGCCAATTATTAGGTGGGGCGATACAACCGAACGCCGTGTTCAGCCTGACCTTCCGTGGGCGGATCGAATAAAAAGGCGGCCCCGAAGGACCGCCTTGTTATATTAGGTGAAGCCAAAGCTTAGTTCACATCGAAACGGTCAAGCATCATGACCTTATCCCAGGCCTTGATGAAGTCACGTGTGAAGCGATCTTTCGAATCGCTCTGTGCATAGACTTCCGCGATCGAGCGCAGAATGGAATTTGATCCAAATACCAGATCTGCCCGTGTGCCGGTGAACTTCACAGACCCACTCTTGCGATCGCGGCCATTGAACAGCTCTTCAGATGGCTCGGCGACCCACTCATTCGCCATGTCGAGCACATTTACAAAGAAGTCATTGCTCAACGTGCCGACATTGTTGGTGAACACGCCATGGGTTGAATTCGCCGCATTGGCACCGAGCACCCGCAGGCCGCCAACTAGAACGGTCATTTCCGGCGCACTCAAAGTCATCAGAGCCGCTTTGTCGACCAGCAACTCTTCTGTCGCGCGTGGGTCTTCGGATTTGTTATAGTTGCGGAACCCGTCAACTTTTGGTTCCAGCACGTCGAAAGAGTCGACATCCGTCCAGTCCTGCGTAGCGTCTGTACGACCTGGCGTAAACGGAACAGAGGCGCCCGAAGCTTTCTCAATCGCGGTGCAACCACCGAGGACGATCAAGTCAGCAAGCGAAACTTGCGTCCCGCTGGCATTGAAGCTGCTCTGGATCTCTTTCAGCTTTGCGACAACCGCAGGAACGCCAGACGCGACATTGATGTCCCAGTCCTTTTGCGGCGCCAGTGCGATGCGGGCGCCATTGGCACCGCCACGCTTGTCTGAGTCGCGGAACGTAGACGCCGAGGCCCAGGCTGTGTTGACCAGCTCGGCAACCGTCAGGCCAGAACCAAGGATCTGGGCTTTTAGATCGGCAATCTCTGCCGCACCAATCACGGTGCCTTCTTGGGCTGGAACAGGGTCCTGCCAGATCAGATTTTCGGACGGCACTTCGGGACCGACATAGCGAGACTTCGGTCCCATGTCGCGGTGAGTCAGCTTGAACCATGCGCGTGCATAAGCGTCGGCAAACTTGTCTGGATTGGCCAGGAAGTCGGCAGAGATTTTGGCATAGTCCGGGAACAGTTTCAGCGACATGTCCGCCGTCGTCATCATCAATGGCTGCGTCTTGGACGGATCATGTGCCATTGGGGCTTCCGGCGCGCCTTGTCCGGCGACCGGCTGCCACTGGACATGTCCGGCTGCGCTGGTGACTTTTTCCCAGTCATATTTCAAGAGGTTCTCGAAATAGGTCATGTCCCATTTATCCGGCGTCGGCGTCCACGGGCCTTCAAAGCCAGCGGTCGTCGTGTCGTCGCCTTTACCGGTGCCGTGGCTGTTCAGCCAGCCAAAGCCCATATTCTGGATTGGCGCGCCTTCTGGCTCAACGCCGACATGCTCTTCTGGGCCAGCGCCGTGGCCTTTACCAAAGGTGTGCCCACCCGCGACCAGCGCCACAGTCTCTTCGTCATTCATCGCCATACGAGCAAAGGTGACGCGAATATCATGTGCTTCTGCAAGCGGATCCGGGACCGCGTCCGGGCCTTCCGGATTAACGTAGATCAAGCCCATCATCACAGCGCCGAGCGGTGTGTCGAGCTTATAGGCGTCCGCGTCATCGGCTTTGTAGTCCCGTTGACCGGCATATCGGCTCTTATCATTGCCGGAGGCCGCAAGCCACTCGGCCTCAGGGCCCCAATAAATATCTTCTTCCGGCTCGAACCAATCGGCGCGACCACCAGAGAAGCCAAAGGTCTTCAGACCACAGGTCTCCATGCCAACGTTCGCGGCCAGGATCATCAGGTCGGCCCAGGAGATTTTGTTGCCGTACTTCTGCTTGATCGGCCACAGCAGGCGGCGCGCCTTGTCGAGATTGCCATTGTCCGGCCAGCTGTTCAGCGGCGCAAAACGCTGCGAGCCAGAATTGGCGCCGCCGCGACCATCATAGGTGCGATAGGTGCCGGCAGAGTGCCAGGCCATTCGCACGAAGAAGCCGGTATAATTGCCATAATCAGCTGGCCACCAGTCCTGGCTGTCCGTGACTAGATCAGCGAGGTCTTTTTTCAGGGCCGCATAATCGAGCGATTCAAACGCTTTGACATAATCAAAATCATCTTCCAGCGGGCTCACTTGCGGCGCATTCTGGTTGAGGATTTTCAGATTGAGCTGCTCTGGCCACCAGCCTTTATTAGCCAGATCGCCGGATTTGAATCCGCCG
>JBCCDZ010000191.1:0-6426 GCA_039030525.1 Pseudomonadota bacterium
CCGCCAGCTGAATCGTATGTACCACATTTGTTCACGAGAACAAAGCAAAAACTTCTTACCGTTTTCAAGGCTTTCCTTTAATCGCAGGATCAGGCATTATGGGCCTCATGTTGAAAAAGACCGACCGACAGCCTGGCGAAGCCAAGATGCGTTATCTCGATGCGGACCTCGAACTGCTAAGTCCTGGGGATTACGTGATTTGCGCCGTAACAGGCCGCAAAATCCCGATCGCCGCCTTGCGGTATTGGAGCGTCGACTTGCAAGAAGCGTATGTCGACGCTGCTGCCGCCGCGACGCGAATGGCTGACCCAAAATAGATGTTCTTGCGAGATTGGCTTCTGACCGGCCTCATCTGGTTCGGCATACCCGTTCCAGTGCTTGCTGACGACGTGGCGATCTCCTGCAATGGCCAAGCGGTGCAAGGCGGACTGTTATTATGTGACGCCCCGGCGGACAGCACATTGCTTGTGTCCGGACCCGATGGCGAGGCAAGCCGCGAAGTTCCCGTTAACCAAGATGGCATTGCAACGGTCGGCCTGCGCCGAAACGAAGAAACCATATTGCTCATTTCCTCGCTTGAGCATGATTTGCCAGAGCAGATTTACACTTTGGACGAACGCGATGACCCGTTTCGGACCATTACCGGGCTCGATTGCGACAAGGTCGATGCGCGAACAGAGGCGCAAAAGGCCCACGCCTCGCGCAGCTGGGTCAAGAAACAGACAGCATTCAAGACGTTTTCAAACGGCGAAGGCGCGCGCAATGGCTTCATTCGCCCGTCAACCGGGCCCGCCTCGTCGCCATTTGGTCCCGCCCGCAAATATGTCGGCATCGGCAAGGATGGAGAGCCATGTGAGCGGACATCTGTGCATCAAGGCTATGACATCGCCATTCCCGTCGGGACAGAGATCGTCGCTCCGGCCGGTGGAACCGTCACGCTAGGCGATCCGGACCTGTATTATGAAGGCGGAACAGTCTTCCTCGACCATGGCGATGGCCTGGTTTCGGTCTTTCTGCACATGTCAGAAGTCGATGTCAGCGCAGGCGACAAAGTTTCAGCCGGTGATCGCCTGGGCGCAAGCGGCAATACCGGTCGCACGACGGGACCGCACCTGCATTGGGCCGTGAAATGGCGCAATCCGGGGACCAGCGAACGCGGCGGCGATTTCTACATTGATCCGGCGCTGCTGCTGGAGCTTTCTCCGCAAGGCTGAGCGTGCCGACAGGCGCAAATGCGATCGTCTTAGCGCGTGGTCGCCTCACCCTCCAATCGCACCGCCACCAATCTTGCGAATAGCGACCACGCTGGGTCTCGGAGGCATGCCGTCTTCAAAATCCGGCCAGCGTGTTGTCGGCGACTCAAACGTCGCGCCATCGCCATCGCCTGGATGTTGAACCGCCACGAACAGGGTCTCGCCATCGTCGGTAAAGCGTGGCCCACACAATTCAGCGCCAATCGGGGCGCGGAAGAAGGCCTTGCTCGTGCCGCGGCGTTCGCCCGTGGTTTCCATCGCCCACAAGCCATCTGCGGCGCCAGTCGTGGGATTGCCATCCGTTGCCACCCAAAGGCGGCCAGACGGATCGATCGCGCAATTATCCGGACTGCCATACCAGCCCTGATCGCTGGTGAGCGGGTTCCAGGTTGCACCAATCTCGGCGACCTTGGGATCACCGCAGCGGACCAGAATTTCCCAGCGCGATTGTGTTGCGGTGAAATCGCCATCGGGTTCTGAAATCTCGATAATATGGCCGAAGCGATTGTCAGCGCGCGGATTAGCGGCGTCCACCTCATCTTCGGTGCGGCGATTATTATTGGTCAACATGACCCAGACTTTGCCCGTGCGCAGATCAGGTTCGACATCTTCAGGCCGGTCCATGGGGGTAGCGCCCAGCAGATCCGCCGCGAGACGCGTATCGATCAATACATCGGCTTGCGAGTTAAAGCCATTCTCTGGCGTCAACAGACCGTCGCCAAAGATCAGCGGCATCCACTCAACCCAGCCATCTTCGTCAAAGCGCGCGACATAAAGCGTGCCGTCTTCAAGCAAATCATGATTGGCGGCGGAATTGTTCGGATCGAACCGCCCGGCACTGACAAATTTATAGACATAATCAAAGCGTTGATCATCGCCCATATAGACCACGACACGGCCATCCGGCGCGATCACGCTTTCGGCGCCCTCGTGCTTGAACCGGCCAAGGGCGGTACGCTTTTTCGGTGTTGAATTCGGGTCTTTGGGATCGACTTCAACCACCCACCCGAAGCGATTGGGTTCATTTGGCTCTTTCGAAATATCATAGCGGTCAAAGTGACGACCCCACTGGTACCAGCCGCCCGCAACGCCATAACGTTCATGATTGGTGGCTTCAGGGTGAGCAGATGCAATTTCACCTAGGAAATTGCCGTTGAAATTCTCTTCCGCCATCAACCAAGTCCCCCAGGGCGTGATGCCGCCGGCGCAATTATTCATGGTGCCTGCGACCGTAAGGCCATCAGGATCAGCCGCTGTCTTCACGCGGTCCGAGCCAGCAACTGGTCCCGTCATCGCCATGGGTGTTGCGTGCGCGGTGATGCGCCGATTGTATGGGCTGCCAATCACCGGCGCCCAACCTTTATCCGTCAGGGACAGCTCAACAACACTGCCGCCATGCGCCGCCATTTCCGTCAAACAGGCCTCGCGTGTCATCGATTCCGGATACGTCGCTGCCAAGCCTGGCTGCATAAGCAGCGTTGAGACATATTCGTGATTGGCGCAAAGCAGCCCGCGTTGCGCGCCGTCCGGCCCCGGGGCCAATGGCACGAAGCCGAGAAAATCATTATTATAGCCAAACTGTTTCAGCTGTGACGCCTCGCTTTGCGCCATCGGATCAAATGCCGGGCTATCCGCAAATAGGGGGTCACCCCAGCGAAGGACCGGATCGGCACGATACCCGGCTGGGACATGATGGGTTTCATCCAGACCGCGAACGATTTCGTCAAACGCGAACGCCGGCTCTTGTGGTCGTGGTTCAGCGGCGTCGGACACAATGGTTTCGGTGGTCGCGCAGCCGGCGATCAGTGCCGCGCTGGACGCCGCCAATCCGCCAAGAACACCGCGCCGACTGAGGCGGGCATCAACAATATCAGAAATGGTCCGAGCGCCGCGGGCAATACGCGGATTGGAAGTTGTGTTTTCCGACTGATCCATTTTCGTCTCCTGTACCGAGTCTAGCCTCCGAATTAGTTTGGATATGCAACAGTTTTAGGACCTTGTGGGAAGCATAATGACGCATGCCGTTCATACCGGTTCTGCCGCGATGACATAATTGTGGCCATGCACCAGCGCGCCTTCGGCCTCGATCAGCGATAGCGCTTCATCTCGTAGTTTTTCGCTGCGGGTTTTGAGCGCCTGCGCCAAATCGCGATCCGGCAATTGCTCGAGCGGTAATCTGTCGAGATTGGTTTGCGACATGACGAAAGAGTCCTTGTACCGTACTTCGAACTGATCAACGGATCGCACTCTGAACCCGGCACGGGTCAGCTGATCACGAACCCAGGCGGATGGGTATTCGCGATATGGCATTTCACCCGTCATCAAGAGGCAGGCGTCGCGAAATCGACCGATTTCCCAAACCAAGCGGCCCGCAGGCGAGTCTGGGCGATTTGCCGGCACATAGGGTTCGACGCCGGTGAGGTAGAGCGTTGTTTTCGTTAGAGGCCGCAATCGTGGCAGCAAATATGCTTGAAAATAGGGGGCAAAGCCTTCAACCGCGCCGAGCAGAAAGTCGGCCAGAACGGTGTCATAGGCTTCACCCTTCAACAACTCACCACTCGCCCAATTGCCGAGAACGATCTTGTCATCCTTGCCTTGGACATCTTTCATCGCGACACGTACCCGCTCGGCATCTCCTGGGGCGCCCGTCACAGCGGTCCAACGATCGGTTGAAAGCTGGCTGATCCAGCGCATGGAGTGTAGCCCGGTGCCAGCATCCAGAAACGCGCCCCAAGGCTGATCGCCCTGCAGCGTTTCAATATGGCGAAACAGGCCAGAGACTTTTTGGGTCGTCACAGTTGCGCCTCCACTTGTGATCTAAGGCAGCAATAGCGTCGCTCCGACGGTGACACCACTCTCAATTGCCTCATGCGCTTGTGCGACATCGCTCAATGGAAAGGTCTGGCCAACATGGGCTTCAATCGTGCCAGCCCGAAGCGCCCCAAACAGAGCGGCAGCACCGCGACGTAGCCCGTCCGGGTCTGCAATGAAGTGGAACAGTCCCGGGCGCGTCAGGACCAGCGATCCCTTGGCGCCCAGAGCACCTGGTGCGACGGGCTCAGCGGCGCCAGACGCGTTGCCGTAACTGACCCACCAACCACGCGGTTTGAGGCTGTCCATGGAGGCCTGCGCCGATGTCTTGCCGACGCTGTCATAAGACACATCAACACCCACGCCGCCGGTCAGGTCTCGCACCTCTTTTGCGACATCTGATGAGGACAAGACAACATGCTCAGCACCGAGCTCACGAGCGCGAGAGCCTTTGGTTTCGCTCGATGTCACGGCGATGACCTTAACCCCGAGCGAGGTCGCCCATGGCACCAGCAGAGACCCAACGCCGCCCACAGGCGCCCAAACCATGGCCGTTTCGCCCGGCGATGCGCGTCGAACTTCAAACAGGAGCATCCAGGCGGTCAGGCCTTTTAACAGGACAGCGGCAGCCTCTTGCTCGCTGACTCCTTCTGGCAGTTTCACCATGGTCGCCGCCGCGCCGGTATAATGCGTCGAATACGTGCCTGCGCCGAGATAGGCCACGCGATCGCCAACCGCGACGTGCGACACGCCCTCGCCGATGGCTTCGATCACGCCTGCGCCTTCAGATCCCGGCACAAAGGGCAACTTCACCGGATATAGCCCAGTGCGATGATAGGTATCGATGAAGTTCAAGCCTGACGCCGTCTGGCGCACCAGCGCTTGCCCGGGGCCCGGTTGGCGTGGATCACGAGCGACTTTCTTGAGCACGTCCGTGCCGCCGGTCTCAGTCATTTCAATCACATAAGCTTCAGTCATGGCGCCCCGTCTTAGAATCATTGTTCTGTGGTTTGATGACAGACATAGACCTGATTTGCGGAGTCGACGAGGCCGGACGTGGTCCATGGGCCGGGCCGGTCACGGCGGCCGCCGTCATTCTGCATCCCGCGCGCCTGATATCCGGGCTCACCGATTCAAAAAAGATCAGCGAAAAGAAACGCTTCGCGCTCGAGCCCGAAATCAAGGATAAAGCGGCTTACTGGTGTGTTGCGCATGCTGAAGCGGATGAAATCGATCGCCTCAACATTCGTGAAGCAACCTTTCTCGCCATGCAAAGGGCGATTGAGGGTCTAGGCATCACGCCCAGGCGTATCCTGATCGATGGAAATGCCCTTCCAAAATCCCTCCCGGCACCCGCCGAAGCCATCATCAAGGGCGATTTGACAGAACCAGCCATCTCCGCCGCATCAATCCTTGCCAAGACGGAACGCGACCGATTGATGAAAGCCTATTGCGACAGGTATCCCGGTTATGGGTTTGCCGGGCATAAGGGGTATGGCACTGCGGCCCATTCCGAAGCGCTACGTGCGCTGGGCGCTTGCCCGATCCACCGCACCAGTTTCGCGCCGGTGCGCAAGGTCATGCTTAGCGAATCCTTAACCAATTAGACGCTTTTATTAACCTTTGCGGATAGGAGACGTCAGATGATCCCATATGGCTGGCATGTCTGGCGCGGTGAAACCAACCAGCGCTTTCGGTTCAAAATCACCAAGACGATTGAAGCCCTGCCGGATGCGGGCGGGATCTATGTCATGGTTCGCCGGACCATGTTTTTCTTCCTCAAGCCGATCTATATCGGCAAAGCCTCAAATCTTCAGGGGCGCCTCGACGGCCATGAGCGTTGGGAGGAAGCCCGCAAGAAAGGCGCTTCAGAGCGTCACTATTTGTGCATTCGATCAGAGAATAAGCGGCAGAAAATCGAAGAAGATCTGATCCGCAGATACAAGCCGAAACTGAACAATATGCTCAAGCCCCGTGGCTCACAGGATGCACCGAATCATAAGGATTTGAAATCCGGATGGATGAGCGCTCGGGAATATTATGGCCTGCCTCTGAAAAACACCAAATCAGACGGCAAACCCGCGCGCAAACGGATCGACAACCGCAAACGCGATGATCGCGGTTCGGGTCGAAGAGCCGCTTAAGCCCGCCACAGCCTGACACTAGATGGATGCGGTCACGCACGCCGCAATCGCGTCTTCATCGACGATAGCCGCATCAATGGCTTGAGTGAGCGCCCCGAGCCGTGGCATAGGCGGGATATGCCTGACACTGCTTCATTTTCGACGGTCCCACCGATTTTCACTGATGTTCCCAAGAGCGTCAGCTTCAAGAAACTGCGCAAACGGCTCGCGCGCAATGC
>JBCCDZ010000192.1:0-6410 GCA_039030525.1 Pseudomonadota bacterium
GGCAAAGGCAATTCACGGCCGACCAAGGTTCAGGTGAAGAGCTTGGAAAGCGCTTAGTCGTCAGGCGCGTTGGCCGCCGTTACTTGGTGAAGAGCGGATGCACAAGCCCGATCATTCGCAGCGTGCGAATATCTGCCCAGCCCGTGACTTGGTCTTGCAACCAGCGCCGCTGAAACGCTCGAATGACCGCCTCGGTTGCGGCGTCATAGGTGCCGCTTTCTTCGAGGGCATAGCCAATCTCTGCCAGCATGCCCTGCATACGACCAACCGCTTTTTTATCGTCGCCTGGGCCAAGACCGCGACCGATCAGGTGCGGGCCTTTCTCGAGCGCGCGTCCCGTGGTGATGACGTTTGGCGGCACCGCAGGATTCTCAGAAATCGACAGCGGCCACTTGCCGATACCGGCACGAGCCAAGCGGTCCCATGGAAAATGCTCACCTGGATCATCTTTGCGCGTCGGCGCAATATCCGAATGCCCGACAATCCGATTAAACGGAATGTCCCAGCGCTCAAGAATACCAGCGCTGAGCTCAATCAGCGCCTCAATCTGGGCGTTCGGATAAGGCGGTAAGACACCGCCTGCCAGCGGCCAATCATGCCCGCCATTGACGATCTCAATCCCAATCGAGCGCGAGTTAAGGTCGTCATCCCCTTTCCAGCTCGACACGCCTGCATGCCAGGCGCGTTTGTCTTCGCCGACCAGCTGCACAACCCTGCCATCTTCCCAGATCATGTAATGCGCAGACACCTCAGCTGCCGCGTCGCTCATCCGGTCCAGCGCCTGTTGGCCGGTTTCCATACCGGTATAGTGAAAGACCAACATATCCACATCATGCTTGCGGTCATTGAAGTTCGGGCTGGGGTGCGCCTCTACTTTCATTCCTTGGTGCCTCTTACTTTGTCGCCAAGCGCGGCTTCCGGCATCGCCCGATTTGGCCGAACCAGAATAACAAACACACCGCCCAGGGAAATGGCGGCCCCGACCACCAGCTGCAGGGTCAACACTTCGCCCAGCATAGCGACACTCAACACCACGCCCCAAATTGGCGTCATCAATGTCAGCGGCGACAGCAGCGAGATGTCATACTTTTTGATCAAATTATAGAAGGCGCCATGCCCGAACACGCTGACGCCGAGCACGGCAAAGGCGGTTGCGAGCCAAACCAGCCAGCCGCCCTCGATGAAAGCGCCCCAGCCATTCTGCTCGCTTTCAAACAGGCCTGAGACAGCGAAGAGCGGCGCAAAGCTGAACAGGCCAATCCAGGCTTGCATCTGCATCGCGCTGATCTTCGGCATGCGCTTCATCAGGATACCCGCTCCTGAGGCGATCAGCGCTGCGAAGATGACGTAGAGCAATCCGAAGCTCAGACTAAACGTTTGCGGGTCAACCGCGATCAATATGGCCCCCGCAAAAGCCAGCATGATCCCCAGCCCGCGACGCCAGCCCACAACTTCGCCGAGAAAGGCCATACTCATCAGCGTTGAAAACGGCACGCCGAGTTGCGCGACAACCGCAACGGAGCTTGCCTCGGCATTTGCGAGCCCCTGGAAGAGGAAGGCGAAATGGACGGCGCCCATTCCCATCGCAATCAGAAACAACGTGCCTAGGTTCTTTGGAATGGGACGCAGGAACCAGATCAGGACCAAGGCAATGCCCCCGAACCGTAAGGCCGCAAAGAAGAGCGGTGGGACGCCTGCATCCGCAACAACCCATCGCGTCACGACGAGATTGAGGCCCCACACGAAGCAGACCGCGGCGAGAAGGATAAAGTCGCGAAAATTCATCGCCCTGCCCTACCAGGCTTTGGCGACAAATCCATCACGCATTTTCGGGCAGCAGGGCTTCCAGATTCTCCAGCCGGTCGGCTTCGGCGGCGGGCTTGTCCCAGCGTATCCGGTGAATGCGTGGAAACCGCATGGCGATGCCTGATTTGTGCCGCGGGCTGCGCTGCAAGCCTTCAAAGGCCACTTCCAGCACCAGGCCTTGGTCTTTCGTCGCGGTGACCGACCGCACCGGGCCAAATCGCTCCAACGTATTGTCGCGGACGAATTTATCGAGCTGTTTGAGCTCTTCATCGGTGAACCCGAAATAGGCTTTGCCGACCGGCGTGAGCTGATCAGCGCCATCAATCTCGCGCCAGACCCCGAACGTGAAATCGGAATAAAAGCTCGAGCGTTTGCCATGACCGCGTTGCGCATAAAGCAAGACAGCATCGACCAGGAATGGGTCGCGCTTCCACTTGAACCAGGGGCCTTTCGGACGCCCGGCCTGATACACACTGTCCCAGCGTTTCAGCATCAGGCCTTCAATCTCCGGTGCGGGCGGCGCATTACGCGCCGCTTCCAGACGCGCAATATCAGTGACCTCGACCAGAGGCGACAGATCAATGCGGTCCGTGTCTAAACCGGCGACGAACGCCTCAAGGCGCGCGCGTCTTTGCCGAAAGCTCAGTCCCCGCAAATCTTCCTCGCCTTCCGCCAGGAGGTCATAAGCGCGAATAAAGGCCGGGCGCGCATCCATCTGTTTCTTACTGACGGTTTTACGGTTCAGACGTTGCTGCAGCTCGTTGAACGGCGCGACGCTGCCGTCATCACGGCGCACCAGCAGCTCGCCATCGATCGCGGCGTCAAAATCCATCGCCGCCAAGACATCGGGGAACGTGTGACTGATATCATCACCTGTGCGGGTATAGATGCGCCGCGTCTCGCCCTCAGCCACTGCCTGGACGCGGATGCCATCATATTTCCATTCCGCGGAAAACAACTCTGCTGTGATCAGGTCAGGATCGATGGCATCCGGATTGTCGCGATCTTTCTTTGCCACCAGAGGATGCGCCAGCATGACCGGGCGAAATGGGGCGGCAACGTCCGGCTTTGGCTTGTCGGCTTTGCCATCGAGCCAGGCGAACAGGCTGAGATAAGGCGGCTCCAGGCCATGCCAGATCTCCTCCACCTCACTCGTCTCGACGGCGCCAAATTGCGCGGCGGCGACTTTTGCCAGACGGGCTGAAACACCAATCCTTAGCCCTCCGGTGACCAATTTCAACAAGGCCCAACGTCCGCGCGCGTCGAGCGCGTTCAGCCAGCCTTCAATCAATCGCTCACCTTCAGCTTTGGTGGCATCAGACAAGGCTTCAACGATCTCGCTTAGGGCTGGGATATGGTTCGCACCATGCTCAGCGGGCCAGATCAGGCTGACTGTATCGGCAAGGTCACCGACATAATCATAGGACAGCCGAAACAGCTCATGATCCACTTTGCTTTCGGCCAGGCGGCGCACCAGACCAGCTTTGACGCCCGGCAATTCAATCTCATTGGTCAGCGCGGCCAGAGCCCAGCCACGCTCGGGATCCTGAATGGTGGCGAAATAATTCGCCATCAGCGCCAGTTTGCCATTGCGCGATGGCGTCAGCAAAAGGCGCTCGAGAAGATTGGCGAAAGCTTCCATAATGGCTGATATGGTGCGCTAGGCCTAAGCGGTCCAGCACCCTCAAATTGCCCTAAGGTCAAGTTTGTGGTACACGTGGTCTCGTTGGAAGCGGGAATCGCCAGTCCGCGCAGGCTTTCAAAGCCACGTAGAGTTTTTTAACGAGACAAAGACTGACGTCGGACTGGCCGCTTTCATTTTCACCCATCGCCACACTTGATCCCGTTCTGCCAACGCAAGTTGGCATCCATGGCGACTGGCTGAGGACTGGCCTCAACCGCCAGGGATCCTGACTTGCGTCAGGACAGCGGGGAGTGATTATGGGATCAGGTCCTGCCCGGCAGACTAGTACCCATCCGCGCTACCGTCCTTACGCATCTCTGTGGCCGCGATCCATGCGCCGCTTTCGAAGTCACGCATGATGGCCTGGTAGCCACCGCCATTGGCGCGGCAGCACTCGACCGCATGGCCGCGGCGTTCAAGTTCTGCGCGGGCCTCGACCGGAATCCCGCTTTCGAGATGCACCGTGCCCATATCGCTCTCGCAATCATCGCCATTGAGACCATCGGTCGGCTCACAGCCGCCGCGATGTTCCCAGCGCGCGGCATCGCCTGCCTCCTGCAAACCCATGTCAAAATCGATGAGGTTGAGGATGACCTGGACATGGCCTTGCGGCTGCATGCCGCCGCCCATCAGACCAAAACTCAGCCAGGGCTCATAAGGACAGGCTTGCTCAATCGGTTCTGCACGAACCTGGCAGCCCGGCATATCCTTCTTGAACGCAAAGGCTGGAATGATTGTGTGGAACGGGCGTTTGCCCGGCTCAAACACATTTGGATGTGCTGGGTCGAGGCTGAACAATTGCCCGCGATCCTGAAACATGAAGCCGAGACCATCCGCGACCAGGCCCGAGCCCATGCCGCGATAATTGGACTGGATGAGAGAGACCATCATGCCTTGATCATCGGTGACGGTGAGATAAGTGGTGTCGCCCTCATTGAGCTTGGCATCAACATCGGCATAGCCCGGTGCCGGCGGCGCCATGGCCTGACTGATGTCAATCGCTTCGCCACGCCCGGCATTGTAGCCAGGACGAATAAACTCGTTCGGATCGATGCCGCTAAAGGCTTCGTCGGCATACCCCGCCGCCCGATCAGCAAAGGCCAGTCGCTTGGCTTCGATTTGCGCCATCAGGCTATCGGCTGAACCATAGCCCATTTCCCGCAAATCAAATCGCTCAAGCATTTGCAACATTTGCAGCGCCGCCACACCTTGCGTATTCGGGCCGAGTTCGCAGAGCTGAACCAAGTCTCGATACTCCACACAGAGCGGATCAACCCAGTCGCCATCATGCGCCGCGAAATCCTCGAAGCGGAGATGGCCATCAATGCGCTCAAAATAATCACCCATGGTGCGGGCAATCTGACCGGTATAAAAATCTTCCGGCCCTGCATAAGCGATCCGCTCTAACGTGTTGGCAAGATCGGAGTTTTTGAACAAGCTGCCTTCAACCGGCGTCGGCGAGAAATAGGTCGCTTTGGCATTGTCATACTCTTCCAGCATGCCGCTCTCGGCGGCCGGGCCGAAACGGCTTGGGCCAAATTGCCAGTAAAAGGCAATCACTTCCGGGATCGGGGCGCCTTCGCGCGCATACTGGATGGTCGGCTCCATCAGCATGTTGAAGGGCAATGTGCCAAACTTTTCATGCAAAGAACCCCAGGCCTCGACCGTTCCCGGCACAGTGACAGGCGCGGCGCCAAAGGGCGGGATTTCCTCACCGTCCATAAAGGCATCGGCTTTGGCTTGCATATCCGCCAGCGTCGCGCCCATCGGCGAGCGGCCAGAGCCATTATAGCCATAGAGTTTCTCGGTTTTCGGATCCCAGACGATGGCATAGAGGTCGCCGCCAATGCCATTTCCCGTCGGCTCGACCAGGCCGAGCATCGCGTTGGCCGCAATCGCCGCATCCATCGCCGTGCCACCCCGTTTCATGATGTCGAGCGCGGTTTGCGTCGCCAGGGGATGCGCCGTTGCCGCAGCAGCATTCGGGGCCACCACTGCAGATCGCGTCCCGAGCGTCCGACCAGATGGCATCCGATCACCTGGCCCCAGGATCGGCGCGGGC
Source organism: Pseudomonadota bacterium (assembly GCA_039030525.1). Taxonomy (GTDB): domain Bacteria; phylum Pseudomonadota; class Alphaproteobacteria; order Caulobacterales; family Hyphomonadaceae; genus Henriciella. Next base: position 5,553 of record JBCCDZ010000192.1, read on the forward strand.
GCCTCAACCGTTTCCGACTCTGCGAGATCCGGTTTTACCGAGGGCGCATCCGCGAAATCGACTTCGACATCAACAGTTGCGCAAGCGGAAAGGCCTAAAGCCGCGACGCTGGCGACCATCCAGTTTTTTAGCATAGCTCATCTCACCCTGATTGCTTTGGGGAGAGCTTAGCGCGGTTTGCCCGCTTGGCGAGTCACGAAACCGTGGCGGGGCTTCATCGCGCGGCTGCCATCCGCGCGCGAAGCCTTCGAGATACGCTTGAATCAGGCCCTCAAGCATAACTGACCACCTCATATTCGATATTGTCATGATCATGAAAATAGAAGCGGCTGCCGGGCTCATAAGTCTGATGACTGTGCGTCTTGATGCCAAATTCAAGCACCCTCGCTTCGGCGGCGTCGAGATCGTCGACCAGAATGCCGAGATGGTTCACGGCCCCGGCAACGCCGTATTTGTCATTCTCGCCCAGCACGTTTGGTTGTCCCGTGCGATAGAGGGCGACATAATCTTCGTCATTGCCCACATGCACTGACCGACCATTATTCATGGACGCGCCCGACCAGCGGACCTTCCATCCGAAGAGTTGCACCAACATTTCCGCCGTTTTGTCTGGGTCTGATACGGTTAGGTTCACATGTTCAAGAATCGCTTTTGACATTGCTTGTCTCCTTGTCTTTTCTTTCAGGAGACGTTTGTGCAATTCCTAAACTTAAGTTGAGGTCAAGGTCTTCTTTGGAGAAAATTCATGGCAATGAAACGCGGTCTTTCAATCGGTGATTTGGCAATGCGTACAGGCCTTTCCGTATCGGCCATTCGGTTCTACGAAAAGAAAGGACTGGTCACGCCGGATCGCAATGA
>JBCCDZ010000193.1:0-6329 GCA_039030525.1 Pseudomonadota bacterium
ATCGGCATCCGATGCACAAGACCGCCATAGGCTGAGATGTCTCGTGTATGCATCCGATCATAAACCACGCCTACGATCAGGAAGAGCGCGCCGGAAATCAGGCCGTGGCTGAGCATCTGGAAGACAGCGCCCTGCACACCGATTTCGGTGAATGAGAATATGCCGAGCGTGACAAAACCCATATGAGCCACCGAGGAATAGGCGATCAATTTCTTCATATCTGTCTGACGCCACGCGACCAAAGATGCGTAGACGATTGCGATCACCGAAAGGGTGAAGACAAAAGGCTGGAACAGCATGCTGGCATCCGGGAACATTGGCAGGCTGAAGCGGAGCAAGCCATAGCCCCCCATCTTCAACAGAATACCCGCCAGGATGACCGAGCCTGCGGTCGGCGCTTGCACGTGTGCGTCTGGCAGCCAGGTATGAACCGGCCACATCGGCAGTTTCACCGCAAAGGACGCAAAGAAAGCCAACCAGAGCCAGGTTTGCGCCGATGAGGCGAATTCAAATTGCTCAAGCTGCACCACGTCCGATGTCCCGGCCGTCAGGTACATATAGACGACCGCGGCGAGCATGAAGAGTGAACCAAACAAGGTGTAGAGGAAGAATTTGAAACTCGCATAAATGCGATCCAACCCGCCCCAAACGCCAATGATGATGAACATCGGAATGAGGCCTGCTTCAAAGAAGACATAGAAAACAACAAGATCCAGCGCACAAAAGACGCCAATCATGAATGTCTCGAGCACCAGGAATGCGACGACATATTCTGTCAGTCGATGTTTTATCGACCCGATACTGGCGATCAGCGCGATCGGGGTCAGCAATGTCGTCAGCAAGATCAGCAACAGCGACATGCCGTCAATGCCCATCTTGTATTGAATGCCCGAGAACCAATCGACTTGCTCGACCAGCTGATACCCGGTGCCATTCAAGTCGAAACCGAAGAACATGAAGATCGAGATTGCAAACGTACCGGCGCTGAACATGAGGCCGGCATACATGACCCGTTCGTCTTCACTGCCGTCTGGGCGCGTCTGCGCCCCTGTCAGCATCTTGACCAGCAGGATCAGGATGGCACCCGCCAGCGGTGTAAACGTCACCGCAGAGAGAATTGGGAAGTCCATTAGCCTGCGCCTCCGCTGCGCCAGAACAGGATCGCGCCAAAGACCAAGGCCGCGCCTATGATCACAAACGCATAGTGATAGAGATAACCGGTATGCATCGCCGACAAGCGCCGTGAGCCCCAACGCACCAGAGCCGCAACGCCATCCGGCCCAAGCCCATCAACGACTTTCTTGTCGCCGGCTTTGAACAGGTCGCCGAACCAGGCTGAGCCGCGTATCAGCGTCACGTTGTAGAGCTCGTCAAAATACCACTTGTTCGCGAACAGACCGTGCAGTGGACCACCATTCTCAGCAATCCTGGCCCCAACCCCGCGATTGAACAGATACGTGAATGTGGCGATGACGAAGCCTGTTACGGTGACAATCAGAGGCGCCCAGAAGACCCATTCCGGGACATCATATTTGTCCTTGAGCACAGTATTTTCTTTGGCGGCATAAATCGCGCCGTCCCAGAATTCTTTGTAATCGTGGCCGACAAACGCGTCGTAAAAATACCACCCGGCAAACACTGCGCCAATACTGAGCAGGCCTAGCGGGATCAGCATGACCATCGGCGACTCATGCGGATCGCCATGATGGTGATCGTGACCATGATCATGCGCTTCGTCATGATGCGGTTCTGCGCGTGGACCATGGAATGTCATATAGATCAGACGCCACGAATAGAAGCTGGTGAGCAATGCGGCGACAATCCCGAACCAGAACGCCAATTGTCCGAACGCGACCCCATTTGTCCCCGCTGCAAACGCGGTTTCGATAATCGCATCTTTCGAGAAGAAGCCTGAGAAGCCCCAGACATGTGGCAAGCCCAGGCCGATAATCGCGATCGTTCCGATCATCATGGCGCCATAAGTCAGCGGCATATAGCGGGCAAAGCCCCCCATATTGCGCATGTCTTGCTCATGATGAGCGCCGTGAATGACAGAGCCGGCGCCAAGGAAGAGCAAGGCTTTGAAGAAAGCGTGCGTGAACAGATGGAACATCGCCGCTTCATATGCGCCGATACCCGCCGCGAAGAACATGTAACCGAGCTGCGAACAGGTGGAATAAGCGATGACACGCTTAATATCATTCTGCGCCATACCCACGGTCGCGGCATAGAGCGCAGTGACGGCGCCGACCAGCGCAATCATCGATGCTGCAAATGGTGCATATTCGTAAATCGGCGAGACCAGACAGACCAGATAAACACCGGCGGTGACCATGGTCGCGGCGTGGATCAGCGCGGAGACCGGGGTTGGTCCTTCCATCGCGTCTGGCAACCAGACATGCAGGAAGAATTGCGCCGATTTTCCCATCGCGCCGATGAAGAGCAGGACACCAATCAATTCCAGCGCCGGAATGTTCCAGGCCAGGAACGGCACAACGATGTCACGCACCTGACCCGCTTCTGCGAGCGCGAGCGGCACGAGTTCCGCATTTTCTTTGATCGCCGATAGAACTGGCTCAAACTCGACGGATCCGAACACCAGGAAGATCGCCATGATGCCAAGCGCCAGCCCAAAGTCGCCAACACGGTTGGTGACAAAGGCTTTGATGGCGGCGTCATTCGGCGCGTCGTTCTGATACCAGAACCCAATCAACAAGTAGGACGCGAGCCCGACGCCTTCCCAACCAAAGAAGAGCTGTATGAAATTGTCCGCAGTGACCAGCATCAGCATCGCAAATGTAAACAGGGACAGGTACGAGAAGAACCGCGCTCTGTGCGGATCCTCTTCCATATAGCCCCAGCTATACAGGTGAACGAGGCCAGAGACGCTGGTAATCACGGCCATCATCACAATCGACATGGCGTCGACGCGGATGGCCCAATCAGCTTTAAATTGTCCGACTTCCATCCAGGTAAAGAGATGGATGATATGTTGCCCGACATGCCCGGCAGCGGCGCCCGTATCAGCGGCCAGCGCAGCGTGTTCGACATGACCTGCCCCGCCCGCACCAGCGGCATAAGCGAACAATTGATACAGCGATAGCAGGCCGGCCATCAGCACAATCGCTGTGGTCACAACCATAGCACCGCGATCGCCTATGAATCTCTGAAACAGACCAGCGACCAGAGCCGCCAGGCCAGGGCCGAGCACGATGAATTGGATGGCTTCGTCAAACAGCATGAATCCCTACCCCTTCATCAGGTCGACGCTCTCGACCGCAATGTCTCCGCGATTGCGGAAGTAAACGACGAGAATGGCGAGTCCGACAGCCGCCTCAGCAGCTGCAACGGTGAGCACGAGCATCGCGAAGATCTGTCCTTCAATCGTGCCTGAAAAGACCGAAAAGGCGACCAGGTTGATATTCACGGATAGCAGGATCAGTTCGATCGCCATCAGGATGACAATGATATTCTTGCGGTTCACAAAAATACCAACCACGCCAATCGTGAACAGGATCGCTGAGATGGTGAGGAAGTGATTGATGGTGAGTTCCATGCCTAAATCCCCTTCCCTGGCTCAACGGCGACTTTTTCGATCGCATCTTCGCGACGACGAGAGGTTTGACGCGCAATATTCTGACGTTTGACGCCTGGACGGTCGCGCAAGGTCAGAACGATCGCGCCGATCATGGCTACGAGCAGGATCAGGCCTGCGAGCTGGAATAACAGGAAGTATTCCGTGTACATGACCTGCCCGATCGCTTCAGTATTTGTATCTGCGCCAGGGGCTGCGTCGAAGCTGGTATTGTTAGACGCCCCGCGCGCAAAGCTGGCCAAGGCGATCTCAGCGACGAAGGCGAGACCAATCAGCATCGCAAAGGGCCAATAGCGCAGCGTCCCCTGTTTTAACTCAACAAAGTCGACATCGAGCATCATCACCACGAACAGGAACAACACGGCGACGGCGCCGACATAGACAACCACCAACAGCATGGCGAGGAATTCCGCCCCGACCAGAACGAACAGGCCAGCCGCGGTGAAAAATGTCAGAATCAGCCAGAGGACCGAATGCACCGGGTTCTTGGCCATAATCACAGCCAGAGCCGACACGGTCACAATCGCCGCGAAAATATAGAAGGCAATCAGTTCCACTGTTTTAGCCCCAGTTCCCTTCCGGCGGTTGCCCGCCCCTCAATTGCGAACGCTACCGGTAAGGCGCGTCCAGTTCCAAATTCTTTGCGATGAGTCGCTCCCAGCGATCCCCATTCGCCAGCAGTTTCTCTTTGTCATAATAAAGCTCTTCGCGTGTCTCTGTGGCGAATTCGAAATTCGGCCCTTCGACAATCGCATCGACCGGACAGGCTTCCTGGCAGAACCCGCAATAGATGCACTTGACCATATCAATGTCATAGCGCGTGGTGCGGCGCGACCCGTCTTCGCGCGGTTCGGCTTCGATCGTGATGGCTTGAGCCGGACAGATCGCTTCGCAAAGTTTGCAGGCAATGCAGCGTTCTTCCCCGTTTGGGTAGCGGCGCAAGGCGTGCTCTCCTCGAAAACGCGGACTGACCGGGTTTTTCTCAAATGGATAATTGACGGTCGCCTTGCGTCGAAACATCTCTCGAATGCCGAGCCCAAAGGCTGTGATAAAATCGGTCAGCAATGCGCCGCGAATGGTTTGAACAATGCTCATGCGCCAACTCCTACGAGCAAGAATTGTGTCGCGATTTCCAATGTCATGCTCCAACCTGGATTCATCACGTCTGAGAATTTCCCCATGACGAACATGGAGAATTGCATGCTTTCGAAATCCGTTGTCGCCATCATTACGCTTGAACTCCTGCATACACGACATATCCGCCGACAATCACTACAGCCGCGAGCGCGGTTGGCAGGAAGATCTTCCAACCGAGACGCATGAGCTGGTCATAGCGATAACGTGGCACCACCGCCTTCACGAGCGCGAAGAGGAAGAAGAAGAAGACCAGTTTCGCCATGAACCAGGCGAGGTGCCCGAGGTTGACGATCCAGGCCGGGAACATGTTCACGAAGTCCGCACCGAGCGGCACTGGACCATGCCAGCCGCCAAGGAATAGAAGCGCCATCATCGCGCACATCAGGACGATGTTGAGATACTCTCCAAACATGAAGAGCAAATAAGGCGTCGCCGAGTATTCCACCTGATAGCCCGCGACCAGCTCAGATTCCGCTTCCGGCAGGTCGAAGGGCGGGCGGTTGGTTTCTGCGAGCGCAGATACGAAGAACATAACAAAAGCGACCAACATGACAGGGATCATCGGGAAATGCTCAAACGTAATCAGGTGCCAGGTCCAGAACCCGCCATCTTGCGCATTGACAATTTCCGTCAAGTTCATCGAACCGGCCAGTAAGATGACCGTAATGATGATCAAACCGATCGAGACCTCATAAGAGACCATTTGCGCCGCGCTGCGAAGCGCCGCCAGGAACGGGTATTTCGAGTTCGAGGCCCAGCCGCCCATGATGATGCCATAGACGCCCAGTGAAGAGATCGCGAACAGGTACAGGATCCCAACATTAATGTCTGAAATCACCCATCCCGGTGCGACTGGAATGGCCGCCCAGGCCGCGAAAGCCAGAGTGAGGGTCAGGATTGGCGCGATCAAGAATACCGTCTTATTGGCGCCTGCAGGAATAATGATTTCCTTGAGCAGGAATTTCCCGAAATCAGCAAAGCTCTGCATCAGGCCGAACGGCCCAACAACGTTCGGGCCTTTGCGCATCATCACCGCCGCCCAGACCTTACGATCAAGCAGCAGAAGGAAGGCGATCGACAAAGACAGAACCAGCGTAAACAAGCCAATCTGTCCCAGCACCAGCAACCAGCCGGTCAGTGCGCCATATTGTTCGATCAAACCACTCATCGCGCCGCCCTACTCCGCTGCCATCGGGGTTTCAAGACCTTGTTTCTGTAACGAACACTCGGCCATGGTCTTGGACGCCCGTGCGATGGGATTGGTGAGATAGAAATCGCCAATGGCGGCGGCCAATGGGGCGCTGCCGACCGAGCTTCCGCCAGCTGGGATCGGCTCTTTCAAGGCATCAATGCCCGCGGCGCCTGGCGCATAACCGAGCCCTGAAAAGACATCATTCTGCTCGCGCAAGGCGGCGCGCAAATCATCCGCCGAATCATATGGCAGCGTTTTGCCAACCACGTCTGAGAGCGCCCGGAAGATGGCCCAGGCTTCGCGCGCTTCGCCTTTAGGCTGTACTGCGCGGCGGGTCATCTGCACTCGGCCTTCTGTATTCACATAAGTCGCCGCCATTTCCGTGTAAGCAGCGGCTGGCAGAAT
>JBCCDZ010000194.1:0-6303 GCA_039030525.1 Pseudomonadota bacterium
CGCCAATTCCTGATCAACAGAAGCCGCCACTGATGTGATATCGGTTGAGGCCTCGGTGAGATTGTCGCCCGCGCGTTCAAGCGAGGCGAGAGTCTCAATCGCCTGCGCCAATAGGACCGCATCTTCCGCTGAAATGGCAGACGTGATGTCGCGCACATTGGCGAGCGTGTCTGACATCGCCGCGACATTCTCATCGGTTAGCAATTGCGCTAATTGATCAATCGTCATCCCCGCCTGACCGACAATTTCGGCACCGCCATTAAACAAAGCGGCCAGCGGGGTTTCGCCGGCGTCAATCACCGGCACAGTCTCATACGGTTGCGGCAGCAAAGGCCCGGCCGCATCGCTGCCAGCATTGATTTGAACAAAAGTCACACCCGTGATTCCGGCAAAGTCGATAATCGCGGTTGAATCCGATTTAACTGGCGTCGAACGATCGACACGCAGGCGGGCACGGACCATGGACGCGTCGCGGCGGTCAATGCGAACGCTTTCCACTTCGCCAACCTTGATCCCGATATAGCGCACAGACGCGCCTTCCTCGAGCGAGACCGGGCCGGGGAAGATAACATCATACTGGGAGAAATCGCGATTGAACTGCGACGAGCCCAACCATAATGCAAACCCGATCACCGCCGCGGCGGCCATCAGAACGAAAGCCCCGATCAGAGCGTAATTCGCGCGTGTTTCCATCATCCGGCTCCCATAATTGCGCCGCGACCGCGAGGTCCCCCAAAATAATCCTGAATCCAGGGATGGGGCTCTCGTCTTAATTCATCCATCGTGCCAACTGCGAGAATGCGCTTCTCCCCCAGTACCGCAATCCGGTCACAAGTGACCGCCAGCGTGTCGACATCATGGGTCACCAGAAACACCGTCAATCCCAATGATTTCTGCAGATCGCGGATCAATTGATCAAATCCTGCCGCGGTGATCGGGTCAAGCCCGGCGGTCGGCTCTTCCAGGAAGAGCAGCGGTGGATCCAGCGCCATAGACCGGGCCAATGCCGCGCGTTTGCGCATGCCACCGGACAGATCAGACGGATATTTCCGCCCGGCCCAAGTCTCCAGGCCAGACATCCGGATCTTCTGTTCAGCAATCTCTTTCATCAGACGCAGAGGTAATTCAGTATGCTCTTTCATCGGCACCATGACATTCTCGCGCACGGTCAGGTTCGAAAATAGCGCGCCGTCCTGAAACATGATGCCCCAGAGGCGTTGCAGCGCCGAATGGTCTTCTGATTGCAGATGAATGACGTCTTCGCCAAACACATGAACCTCGCCCGCAGCGGGCGTTTTGAGGCCAACAATGGCGCGTAACAGGACCGACTTGCCTGTACCTGACGGACCGATCACGCCAATCACTTCGCCTTTGCGGACATCGAGATCGAGATTCTCATGCACGACATGTGTGCCATAAGCGGTTTTCAGACCGCGCACTTTGATGGCGAGATCGCTCATATGCCCATCTCCATATAGAGGATGGCAAAGAGGGCATCGATGACGATGATCGAAAACAGAGCCTGGACCACGGATTTGGTCGTGTGATGCCCAAGCGATTGCACACTACCGCCGACTTCCAGGCCTTGCCGACACCCGATCAGGGCAATGGCCAGACCAAAGATCGGCGCCTTCGACATTCCGATCCAGAACTGATCGATCGGCACACTATCCTGCATGCGATTGAAGAAGACGGTTGGATTAATGTCCAGAACCAACCACCCCACGGTCATACCGCCAGCAATCGCGGTTCGCATGCCAATGAAGGTCAAAACCGGCACCATGATCATCATGGCGAGCACGCGCGGAGCGACGATGACATGCATCGGATCCAGGCCGAGCGTCTGCATGGCATCAATTTCCTGGCGCATCTTCATCGCGCCGATTTGGGCGGTGAAAGCGGAATTCGTGCGACCCGCAATAATGATCGCGACCAGAACGCCGCCCAATTCGCGCAAGACGCCAAAGCCGACCAGTTCGACGACGAAAATCGTCGCGCCGAACTGTTCCAGCGTGGTTGCGCCGATAAACGCGACCACCATGCCAACAAAGAAACTCAAAAAAGCAATAATAGGCACGGCATCCAACCCGGCATCTTCCATTACCGAAAACAGCGCCGTCCAGCGCATCTTGGCCGGGCGCCAGATGACAGTTGAAATCGCCAACAAGGTGCCGCCGAAAAAGGACAGGGATTCCAAGGTCTCCTGCCACATATGTTCTGCATTGCGCCCGGTGCGCTCGAGCAGATCGACAAAGCCATGGCCTTCTTCATGAACCGGCGGCGCATGTTCTTCCTGCGTCGCCAGGGTTCGCGCTTGCGAAAGCAGTGACAGAGCTTCAGGCGTCGCGCCGGTGACTTGCGGATCGCCCGCTGCGAAGCCGCGAAGGACCCGATCGATCAGGAACGCACCAGCCGTATCCACCGATTCGACAGCGCTGAAATCAAGCTCAGCCAGCGGCATGTGACCATTTTCTTCGACCAATAGACGCAGCGCCGCGTCCTGCTCTGCCAAAGACGTAACCACCCATGCGCCCTGCAGCACCAGCCGCGGGCGGTCGCCCCCAAAATATTCAAACGCAGGGGCCAAGGCATGTTCACCTGGTCTCAACACTAATTACCTTAACCCATCAGCGTTTAAGACGGCCCCCAAGCTGTCATTCAAATTTTACCAATCCGGCAAAGACTTCATCCATGCGCCAGATGACTATCACACCTGTTTCATCGCCTCTTAAGGCGGCTTTTGCAATCTCACGCGGGGCGAAATCGACCGCAGAGACAGTGGTTGTAGAGCTGATCGACGGAGATCATCGTGGCCGCGGCGAATGCGTGCCATATGCCCGCTACAATGAAAGCCGGGTCAGTGTCGTGGCCCAGCTCTCGGGCGTCGAAAAAGCGGTCCAGGAAGGGTTAACGCGCAAGGAATTGCAGAAACGCATGCCCGCGGGCGCGGCGCGATGCGCGCTCGATTGCGCCATGTGGGACCTGGAATCGAAACAATCCGGACAACCGGTCTGGGCCCTCGCCGGTTTGCCCGAACCGAAATCACTTCCGACGACAATGACAATCAGCCTGGATGAAGCCGATGTGATGGCCAATGCCGCCAAGGCAACCGCGGCCAAAATCCTCAAGCTCAAACTCGGCAGCCCGGACGATTTAGCGCGGCTCGAAGCCGTGCGCCGCGCGCGGCCGGACGCGAAACTCGTCCTGGATGGCAATGAGGGCCTCTCCTCAGATACGTTTCCGGACCTCGCTGCCCGCGCGGCTGATCTTGGCGTGGTGCTGATTGAACAGCCTTTTGCGGTCGGTCATGACGATGCCCTTACCCGCCGCCCCGGACATGTCGCCATTTGCGCTGACGAAAGCGTGCACACGCGCAATGACATTCAGGGGCTCGCCAGGAAGTATGACGCCATCAATATCAAGCTCGACAAGGCGGGCGGCCTGTCCCACGCCCTGGTGATGATGGAAGAAGCCAAGAAATGCGGCATGGCGACCATGGTCGGCTGTATGGTGGCCGGGTCGCTCAGCATGGCCCCGGCGCTGTTGCTCGGCCAGGTCGCAGATCTGATTGATCTCGACGGCCCGCTCTGGCTGGAAAAGGATGTCGCTCACAAATTGCGATATAGTGACGGCTATGTCTCCCCGCCCACCCGAGAGCTTTGGGGTTAGCGGCGACTAGACCACGGCCTGCTCTTTATCGAGCTGCCTTGAGCGCAGCACCAGATAGACCGCAAACCCGGTCGCCACACCAGGTACGAAAGAGAGCGGAATGGCGATCCAGCCATGCTTGATGCCGCGCGCCTGCCGCTCATAGATGATCCAGACGAACAGAATGAGCGCGCACAGGATGACATCGAGGGAATAGCCACTGGAATACGGATTCACGAACCCGGCAGCGAACGCGCCGAGTATGTCCCCACTCGCCCAAAGCGGCGGCACGACGATGATGGAAAAGGCGATCGCGAACAGAATGCCGATTGTGAGCACCAAGCGTTCAAACACAGATGTGGACATGGAAACCCTCCCTTTGCGGGGTTGATAACAGGCAGATCTTGAATCGTCTGTGAAGAGGGGTCTCTCCTACTGTATACTGCATTGCCATCAAATTGAATCGGCGCCCCTGACCTGCGCGCCGTATCGACTATGGTATGCTCGGATACATCGTGAGCGTCTCACCGTCATTTGCGATCAAATGAAAGGCAACGGTTCCGCGCTCAGTGTAGACCTGTTCAACCTCGGTCACGCCATATCCAACCTCAAGGTATTCAATAGGCGAGAACTGAATTTGGCTAAAAGGCGATATGTTTTCAAACACATAAGCATATGGTGTCTCGGACGCAGTTACGATGATATCGGTGGCGAGCCCAGATGCATTGAACGGTGCAACATGCAAGCCGGACGGAATACCGTGCGGCAACGCGATATCGACTTGCTCAACTGGTCCGCCAAAATACTGGTGAACAATCGTTAGCTGATGTTCGCTTGTATGGGTTGGGCCAGCGAATAAGAGCGCCGTGAAATAAGAGCCAAATTGCATATAACCACCGCCACGGTCGACGAGTGTCATGTCGCTTGGCACATTGACGCTAAGCGGGGTTCCAAATTGCGCAGTATTTCCAAGCGCACTATGGAGAGGGATAATTTCCGCGCGGGCTTGGTCAAAATAGCGGGCATTATCATTCGTGCTGAATTGATGGAGATCCAACTCACAAAAGTCTCCCGTGGTCGCGATTATTCGCGAGTCTGAAAATGTTCCCATTTGCTGCATGGTCTGGGATGCAGAGACAGGCGATCCATTGTTGAGTAAGGCCGTCAACCCATTCGGCGTGCCGACCACCAAACCGTATGGTTCTAACGGTGGATAGGATTGAGGTGCATCGCCCACTTGCGTTGCACCAATCGAACACGAGTCCGCAATTGTAAACTGGCCCGCATCGGATACTTCGGAATTCGTCTCGCGGCGAAATATCTGAACGTGCCCGGTCTCTTCGTTGTGCAAAACAAAGTCTGGATGCAACATAAAGTCGAGCGGAAATTGATAGAAAGTCTCTTGCCCTGTGAGGTCGACATTTAGTTCGATGTTGACGGGCGTGGGAATGGCGTCATCCACGAACTTGAACTGTTGAACCATGCCGGCATTGTTCTGTGATCGAGCTGCTGTGTAAATATAGCCGTCAACCGCTAAACGCTGACTCCAACCCATCTTGCGATCAAACAGTCCGACATCAGAGTATGTATCACTTGCGCCGCCCCATTTGGTCGTCAATGGCGACCGGTCATAATTGGAAATCGTGAATTCCAATGTCTCCGACACGCTGGCTTTTCCGTCCGAAACGGTCACCGAAATCGAAATAGTCTCGTCCTGATCAACCTCGGAGGTTTCAACGATCCAGCTAGGCGCGCCGGATGGGTCAACCAAACTCGCAAAGCCGGAAGGCGAAAACGCGACCTGGTAAGTTAGCGTGTCTCCATCTGGATCGCTGCTCTGACTGGCGTCTAAAGAAAAGGTCTGCCGCTCATCCAGCACAGTTGGGATCGCGGCGAGTGTGATGTTTGGCTCATTGTTCGGTGGCGGCGTAACAATTTGCGGTTGCGGCGTGGTGCTTCCGCTACCTCCGCCTGAGCAAGCTACGCACACGAGAAAAGAAGAAATCAGAAATACTGTATATCTCAAATCAATCTCCAAACACGCTATCCAGTGTTTTTTACAGAGGTGGATTTTATTGTCGATACGATTTTTTTGTTTGAGTTATTGAAAAGGTTTCACCCGGCCTTACCCCTCAGCATCCGGAAAGTCCGGTGGGCTTGGCATGCGCGCCATCGCGGTTGCCATCAGATGCGTCCAGATCTTGGCGTTCAGCGCTTTCGCGTCGTCATCCTCGCGCGCTTCCAGAGACGTTTGCAGCGTCATCAGATATGCGGCCAGCTCATTGCGCTCCGCCGTCAGGTCAGAGATTTTCACGCTCGGACTATCGGGGACGACCACCTCTTTTCCGGCCAGGGCGAATAGACCGCGCATACTGGCAATCTCATTTGCCAACCGGTCGGCCGCGCCGTCCCAGGCTTCACCGGCCATGACTGCCATCAGGCCACTCATGCCAGCATGGCCGGCCGAATAATCGCCTTCCAGTTTCGGCGCGACTTCGGTGACGAGCTTGCGCCCGATCCGGTCCAGGATCATGCCAATATCGCTCATATGCCTGCTCCATATTTCGGGCCGAGGCGCATGGCCAGCATCAGCTCATGCGCAGCATGTGTGAACCAACCCGACCAGGCCAGGATCGGGTCATCATTATCGCCGGC
>JBCCDZ010000195.1:0-6258 GCA_039030525.1 Pseudomonadota bacterium
AAATTTCAGAAACTCCAGAGGCGTGCCAATTTCTCTTAGCGTCGATAGCAAGCTTGGCCGCTCACAATCGGTTGGCATTTCCTGGGTCATCCCAATTCTCCTCGCATCCCATAATAGTCATACGCGAGTTGAGTTATATTGGATGTTCGTAAAAGTTGTGTAGCGCTACCAGCTGCCAATATTTTCCATACTGGCCCACGGCTCCGCCGGTTCAAGCGGGGTCCCTTTCTGGAGCAATTCGACCGAAATCCCGTCCGGCGAGCGAACAAAAGCCATACGACCATCGCGAGGCGGCCGATTGATCGTCACGTCCAATCCCTGAAAACGCTCGCACGCCTCATAGATATTTCCCACCCGATAGGCGAGATGACCGAAATTTCGCGCGCCGTCATAGTCTTCAGGATCCCAGTTATATGTCAGTTCGACCATTGGAATGTCCATGGCGGTCGGCGACGTCTTCTCTGGGATGCCGCCGCACCGCTCAATATCATCCGGCGACGCCAGGAAAACCAGGGTGAAGCGGCCTTCTTCACTGTCGTAACGCATGACCTCTTTAAGCCCGAGGCCTTGGCCATAGAATTTCAGGGCAGCATCAATATCACTGACGCGCACCATAGCATGCAAGAATTCCAAGCTCATTTATATTGCTCCTCAAGCCGGCGAATCTCGGACCGCAAGGATGGCGGTCGATTGCGATAGTAGAAAAAGGTCGCGCCTGCCAGAAGCACGACATTGATCCCCATGATGATGACTATGGTCATGAAGTCACCGAGAATAACGCCCAGGTTCTGACTCTGGAAGCTGACTTCGATATTGTCCTCGCCCCAATTGTTCACATTGCTGGTGAGGCCGTAAAATCCGGCGACAAAGACCGGCAACAAGACCAGTGCCAGAAATGCGATCCCGCACTGATAGACGCCCAAACGCGGGCGTTCAGTTTTAGCAAAGCTGCGGATGAATTCATCCCGAGGGATGTTGCCACTAATCAGGCCCTTCTCGACGTTCGAGTCATAGACCTGTTCGCCCAATTCAGGCGCTTTTCGCCAGCGCCAAGCCAGCACGCCAGCCCAGATCGCAAGCGGCAAGAACATCAAATAATAGACGGGCGTAAAATTGTCGACGAACATTAGGTTCACTCCCTCTGGTGAACCGGAAGACCGCTAGATCGCCGTGTGCACCTTCTCATAGGTTAGCATGGCACGCTTTCGCGCCGTACCCCAATGGTAATTATGTAACCTACCGTCAGATGCAAGCGCGCGATGACATGGAATGAGCCAGGCAATCGTGTTTGCGCCAATCGCTGTCCCCGCCGCGCGGGCTGCTTTGGCGTTCCCTGCCGACGTCGCAACCTGGCCATAGGTCCAGGTTTCACCGGCCGGAATCTCGAGCAATGCACGCCAAACCTGACGTCGAAACGCGGTGCCATACAATGCCAGAGGTATCTCACCGCCATCGCCAAAGACCTTGTGCGCCCAGCGCCCGGCTTCGGCATCATCGCGCTTCATGTCTGCATTCGGATAACGCGCAGCCATGTCGGTGAAGACATCATCCTCGTCATAACCTGGGTGTTCAAATCCGGTTTTTGGCGCGGCGCCATCGTCAGCAAATCCCAATCCACACAATCCACGCGGCGAGATCAGGAACACACCTGCCCCAAACGGTGTGACGGCGCTGCCAATAGTCAGATCAGCTGTCGCACCACCGCTCTTTGCCTCTCCGGGCGAGAGCGCTTCATGTGCGATGAAAAGATCATGCAGACGCGATGGTGAGGACAATCCAGTTTCGAATGTCGTATCCAGGACGCTCGCGCCTTGCCGCAAAAGATCGCCGGCTTCGGCATGCGCGAGGCTGGCTTGATATTGTTTCGGGCTAATCCCTGCCCAGCGGGTAAACTCACGCTGGAAATGGCTGGGTGAGAGACCCATGGCATCGGCGCAGGTCCGTAAGTCCGGCCAGTCGCGCCAGGTCTCGCCCAAATGTTCCAAGGCATCTGCCATCCGCTCGTAAGCGGCGCAGCGTTCGTTCAGAGGCATCAATACAGTCGTCATGTCCTCACAATGCCAATAGAGGACGGGCCGCGCCACCCGTTTCTTGCGCCATTCCGTATGCCTGCAATTGAGAATCGTTCTTGACAATCATTCTCACATGCTGCAAATCATTCTCATGATCATTTGCATCTGCCGCAATATCAATGAAAGAGCTGTTCGCGAAGCTGTTGAAGCTGGCGCGCGAAGCCCTGAGGCCGTGCAGGCGCATCATGGCTGCAAGTTCAATTGCGGACAATGCCGGTGCGCAATGGGCGAAGTCATCTCTGACACGCTCGATTCGCATGGCACTGAGCTGACACTCGTCGCGGCTGAATAAGCCTAATACTCGATCGTCTCTACTCCCCCTCTTCATCATATCCGACCAGTCGCAATGGCCGCGCCTTCCGCCCTTCCAACTCTGCCCACCGGACTAAAGCGTCTTCGCGGCCATGCGTGATCCATAGCTCTTCCGGGTCAACGTCTCGCACCGTCTGGGTCAGCTCGTCCCAATCGGCATGATCTGACAGGATCAAAGGTAACTCGACACCGCGCTGCTTGGCGCGTTGACGCACGCTCATCCAGCCGGAGGCAAAGCACGTTACGGGATCTGGAAACCGCCGTCCCCATTTGTCATTGAAGCTGGCGGGTGGGCCCAGCACGATTTCGCCGCGAAATTGTTCACTCTCTCCGCGCTGCCCCTTTTCGAGCGTGGCCGGTCGCAACTCGCCGAGCGAAACGCCGCTTTCCTCATAGAGTGAGCAGAGCTCTTCGAGCGCCCCATGAATGTAAAGCGGGCGGTCATATCCCGCCTCGCGTATAAGCGCGATGACCCGCTGGGCTTTGCCAAGTGAGTAGACGCCAACCAGATGCGTCCGATCTTTGAACAGCTGGGCGCTGGCCAGCAATTTCGCCATTTCAGCGCGGTCATCCGGATGGCGAAACACCGGCAATCCAAACGTCGCTTCACTGATAAAAACATGCGTGTTCGGGACCACTTCAAACGTCCGGCAGGTCGGATCTTGCCTGCGCTTATAATCGCCCGTGCAGACCATGCGCAGACCGCGCCAATCGACCACGACTTGCGCTGATCCGAGAATATGTCCAGCCGGCGCCAGCCAGACAGTGACGCCATTAATGTCGACGGTCTCGCCAAAAGCCAGGGCCTGGCGGCTCGCTGTGAAACTGTCACCGTAACGGGCCGCCATGATGTCCAGTGTTTCCGCGGTCGCCAGAACGGCGCCATGACCGGCGCGCGCATGGTCGGCATGGCCGTGGGTAATGACCGCCCGGTCAACGGCGCCGCGGACCGGATCAATGTAGAAATCGCCTGGCGGACAATACAGTCCTTTTGGTGTTTCATGCAGCAAGAGGTCCGGTCGGATCATGCCTCTAACATATCCTGTTTTACCGCCTCGAACACTGCCCCATTTCCGCCGCTTGCAGCGATTAGGCAAACAAGCCTAATGATCTACTCAGAGAACGTTTGGAGGACCTTCATATGCGCCGAATTGCTGCTCTGGCCGCTGGCCTGACCCTTGCTCTATGTCCCGTCGCCACGGCCCAGGATTATGCTCCGAGCGACACCACCAAGCGTGCCTTAGCCGCCGGATACAAGGCGCTGTTCACATGCAGCGGGTATTTCAGTGCGGGACAGACTTTAGCGGAGATCCAGGAGAATGAGCTATCCGGCATATATGTCGACTATAGACCGCTCATGGAGCAGGTTGGAAACGCGACGATTGACGAAAGCTCAAAGTCCGTTTTGGTCGCGTTTGACGGGGCATTGCCGCCGCGAACCGCCGCTTGGCGCCCCGGCATAGGGTGTTCGCTCCTGCCAGTCGGAGCCTCAGCTGATATGACGGCATGGCTGCCCAGCTTTACCAATATGCCGAGCCTCGACGCACCCGACAATTCCACTGCACTCGGGGACAGTGTCACCATCACGGAGAACACGTTTGCGCTCGATCTGCTCGGTGTTCCCGTAAGTTTTGCTTTCGATGGCAGCACCTATGGCGAAGGGACGCGCACCAGCGCTGTTCTGGTCTTGCACAAGGGCCAAATGGTAGCAGAACAATATGCCCGCGGCATCGATCGCACGACACCGCAAAGGACCTGGTCGGTGGCGAAATCGCTGACCTCCAGCATTATCGGCGCGGCGGTCTATGAAGGCATTCTCGGGCTCGACAATGAAGCTGTCCTGGCCGACTTCAATAAAGGCGGTGATCCGCGGCGAGAAATCACATTACGCCATGTCTTGAACATGGCGAGCGGCCTGGAATCCAATGATCCAGGATCGCGGACGGACCGGCTCTATTTTGGCGGTGCGAGCATTCTAGACACCCTAGCGCATCGCTCATTGGAGGCCTTTCCGGGTACCCGATTCAAATATTCAAACGTCGACACGTTAATCGCGATGCGGGCACTGCGCGAAGCCTTGGGCGATGACGCCCGGTACCGGGCCTATCCTTACACCAATCTGCTGCACAAGATTGGCGCCCGCCATACCGTTTTGGAGACGGACTGGCATGGCGACTACATGTCCTCATCGCAAGTCTGGATGACCGCGCGCGACATGGCTCGACTGGGTCAGCTTTATTTGCAAGACGGCATGTGGGGTGGCGAACGCCTATTGCCGCCGGACTGGGTCGAGTTCGTGACCACACCCGCCGAAGCCCAACCGAATGGCGATTTCGGGTATGCAGGATCATTCTGGTTGATTGGCGGCGTCGATGGCGCGCCCGCCGATGCCTTTGCCGGGCTCGGCAATCGCGGTCAGCATCTGGTCATTGTGCCGTCCCGCGACCTGGTCATTGTTCGCCGCGGCTTTGACGTCGCTGGCGAACCAAGGTTCGAAATCGCTAAGCTTGCGGCGGACATTGTCGCCACGTTCGATGCCGCCGAGCGCGCACGTCTCGCCGCAGAAGCAGCCGAAGCAGCAGCGCTCGATCTGGAACCCGCTGACTAACCGACCGGGTCGAGCAATTTGGTGATCTTACGGCTGACGGATTCTTCAAAAGTCTGCATCATGGCCGAGCCTTTGATATCGAAGCTGAACTGTTCGACATAAGTCCGGCCATCGGGGGCACGATCGCAGGACGCCGCCATTTCGAAGCGATTGATCTTGGCCACCATTGCCGGCTTGTATGGCTTCGGCAGGATCATGCTGAACGCCAATACCGCGCCATCGCTTTTGTCCAGGATGACCGTGCCGTTCAGCTGTTTCATCATCTTCTTTTCATTTTTGTCGGCATCCGCTTCCGGCTCCGGGGTGAAGGCATAGGTCACCGTGGTGTCGTCTTCGGTCGTTGCAGTGGCGCTGTTGGGCACCATTTCAGCGAATTCGGCACACCAGATATCGCCATCAGTCTCGGCTTCCATATCGGCAATGCCATCACGAAAATCCTTAGTCCATTCGCTTTCATCGGGCGCGTAGATCTCGATCCGCTCACCTTCGGGTTTACTCGGATCGATCAGGCCATTGGCGGTGACATCCGTGTCTGAATAGGTCATCTCATAAGAATAGATCGGACCATCAGTGGATAAGCTACGCATCATTTCGAGGACCGGGTCGGCCGCCGCCGGAAGCGAAAGGCTGAGAGCAAGCGCACCAAGCGCGACAGAACGTGACATGAGGACTCCTGAAGAATTTGTCACCCTTACAAACCCGGATGCGTCTGAATGTCAGATGAAAATTCTGCAATTCCAGCTCAGAATGCGCTAGATCTTTTGCAATGCCTGACACGCTGACGCCCTCTTACAGCCTCCCGGCGCAATTTGACGACTGGTTCGCCGGGCGCAGTTGGGCGCCGCGCACACACCAATTGGCGCTCACGGAGACAGCTTTGCGCGGAGACAGCGCGCTCCTAATCGCCCCGACCGGTGGTGGAAAAACCTTGGCCGGCTTTCTCGCCAGCCTGATTGAGCTTTCCAAAAAGGGACAGCGCAATTCAAACCGCCCGGCCCTTCACACCCTCTATATCTCACCGCTGAAAGCGCTGGCCGTTGATGTCGCCCGTAATTTGATGACGCCCGTTGAGGAAATGGGGCTTGATATAAAGATCGAGACTCGGACCGGCGACACCCCGGCCCATAAACGCCAGCGCCAGCGGCGGGCACCGCCTGACATCTTGCTGACCACGCCGGAACAATTGGCCCTGTTCATTGCATCAGACCATGCCGCAGAATTCTTTGCTGATCTGAAATGCGTGATCATTGATGAGATCCACGCGAT
>JBCCDZ010000196.1:0-6247 GCA_039030525.1 Pseudomonadota bacterium
ACGCGCGTGAGTTTGATGGTCGCCGCGATTGGGTTTGGCGCGTATGGCGCATCAAGACTGGTCAGTGTGGCGCTTGATGGCGTGCCGTCTTCGGCGCTCCTCTCTGCCATGGTGGTCGAGCTCGTATTGGC
This sequence comes from Pseudomonadota bacterium, assembly GCA_039030525.1. Taxonomy (GTDB): domain Bacteria; phylum Pseudomonadota; class Alphaproteobacteria; order Caulobacterales; family Hyphomonadaceae; genus Henriciella. Next base: position 132 of record JBCCDZ010000196.1, read on the forward strand.
GCTTCTGGCCCTGGTACTGATCATCGGACAGCAGCGCCGGACGGCGTCCAATGTTAAAGGATATGTCTCATGAGCATCGACATCACAGTCTACGTCTGCCTGTTCCTGGGGTTGTCTGCGGCTTTGGTCGGGGGTGTGTTTCAATCCTTCTCTGACTTTGTCATGGCGGGATTGACCCGGGCCGCGCCTGCGGGCGGGATCGAATCGATGCAGCAGCTTAATCGCACCGTTTTTCGGTCGCTGTTCATTGCCACCTTCCTGGCATTGGTTCCGGCCAGTATCTTGTTCGCGCTCTATGCCTGGTTCAGCTTCAGCGGGCTGCCGCAGCGCCTGATCATTTTTGCTGCGATCATCTACCTGCCGCTGGTCTTTCTGGTCACGGCATTTGGCAATGTTCCGATGAATGAGAAGTTGGACAAGATGGATCATACAAGCATGGAAGCCGCCGACTATTGGCAGACCTATGGCCGCGCCTGGACGCGCTGGAACACGATCCGGACGATTGGATCAATCGTGACAGCTGGCTGTTATCTGTTTGCCGCGGTGTCGATCACTTGACGTCCAAGCCAAGCCGTAATGACCTCCACGCGACCTCATGACGCCCGCCCCATTTGGAGCGGGCGTCTTGCTTGTGCCGGATCAGCTGGCGGCGGCAAATTTGACAATCGGTTGATCGCGCTGTCAAAACTGAGGCGCGATTGAATTCAAGAGAGCGTGTGTAGCGAAACTATGAGTGCGCCAGGTCAAACCCGTCGATTGTTTCTGAAAGCCAGCGCCTTGTCTCTGGCCGGTCTCTCTTTGGTCGGCTGCGAGCCATCAGGACAAATCGATCTCGACCTGGCCGGCGAGCCATCCTTTTCATTCTTCGCGCCCGCGGATGCGGCGATCTTGTTAAGTGTCGCAGAGGTGATGATTCCGACGACAGACACGGTCGGTGCGCGCGAGACGCAGGCGGTCTTGTATCTTGATCAGCTCATGCTGACCTGGGCGTCCTCGGCCTCGCAGACAGCCATTGTATCGGCCGTGCGTCGCTTTGATGAACGGGCATTGGCGCAAGCCGGAACACCTTATCTGGACCTAGCAGAAGACGCCCGTATCGCTGTGGTGTCAGATTTGGATGCGGCGAGTTTTGGCACGGAAAGAGATACTGATCCGGCTGCGGCCTATCGCCTGCTGAAACGGCTGATCTTTCACATCCATTATTCCAGCGAAGCAGCCAATCCGGATTTTGTGCTGATTCCGGGCCAGTATCGCGGCGACGTGTCGGAACAGGAATACACAGTTTTGGTCGAAGAAAACCGCTACTGATTGGGGACAGGATGATGACAGATTTCGATGCCATCGTGATTGGCTCCGGCATGTCCGGTGGCTGGGCGGCGAAAGAGCTCTGCGAAAAAGGCCTCAAGACGCTGGTGCTAGAGCGCGGGCGGCATCTCGATCACCCGAGCCAGGAATATACCGATTTCCAGGCGCCCTGGGATCTGGATCATCGTGGCATGGTGCCGGAAATCTATGACGAACAAGGCCGCTACCGCATGTTGAAGCGCAAAGGCTGGACCTATCGCAATGAGTTCATCCATTTCTTCGTCGATGAAAAAGACCACCCTTACTCTTATCCTGAAGATCGCCCCTTCATGTGGACGCGCGGCTATCAGCTTGGCGGGCGGTCCATCACCTGGGCGCGTCAATCCTATCGCTGGGGGCCGAAGGATTTTGAAGCCAATGCCGAGGATGGCCATGGCATAGACTGGCCGATTAGATATGACGACCTGGCGCCCTGGTATGATTATGTCGAAGCCTTTGCCGGAATTTCGGGTGCCGCCGATGGCCTGGCTGACTTGCCGGATGGGACGCTGCTCAAGCCCTTTGAAATGAGTTGCGTTGAGGACTTTGTCGCGGACAATATCAATCAATCTTTTGACGAACGGCGGATGATTATCGGTCGCTGCGCCAATCTCAGCGAAGCGACAAATGTTCACACCTCCCTGGGGCGCGGCGCCTGTCAGGCGCGAAATTATTGTATGCGCGGCTGTTCTTACGGTGCTTATTTCTCATCTCTATCCGCCACGCTGCCCGCGGCGGAGCGGACCGGGAATATGACGGTTGCTGCTGACTCTATTGTTCGAGAAATCGTGTTCGACTCTGCCACCAATCGGGCGACGCATGTAAAAGTTGTCGACGCCAATACGCTGGAAGAACGAACCTATTCGGCGCGCATCATTTTTCTCAACGCGTCGGCGATTGGCTCGACGCATATCCTGCTCAATTCGCGTTCAGAGGCGGCGCCATCCGGGCTTGCCAATAGTTCTGGCCAGCTCGGCAATTATATCATGGACCATTTCGGGCATGCCGGAGCCAATGGATCCGTGCCGGGCTTTGATGACCGGTTCGAGTTTGGCCGCCGGCCGACGGGCATCTATGTCCCGAATTATCGCCATGACCGAGCAGAAGAGCAGGGCTTCTATCGCGGGTTTGGATTTCAGGGTGGCTCAAACCGTCAGCGCACAAGCCATAATGGCACGCGCCCCGGGATCGGCGCGGCGGCCAAGGCGGCAGTCGGTGACTGGATGCCGTGGACGTTCGGCATCGGCATGTTCGGCGAGATGCTGCCTTATGCCGACAATACAGCCCGCTTACATCCAACCAAGACGGACAAATGGGGCGTTCCGCTGATCCATCTCGACTGTCACATTCGCGACAATGAGCGCAAGATGATCCGGCAAGCAGAGCAGGATGCGGTGGAGCTGCTGACCGCTGGAGGGTGTGTTGATGTGTCATCGGTGCGGACGCCGGATGATGAGCACGTTCTGGTCGGCGGCAAGACGCATGAAATGGGCGGCGCTTGTATGGGCCGAGACCCAGCGACCTCGGTGCTGAATGAATGGAACCAGGCGCATGACGTCCCGAACCTGTTTGTCACGGATGGCGCCTGCATGTCATCATGCGGGACCGCCAACCCATCGCTCACCTATATGGCGCTGACGGCGCGCGCGGCGCAGCATGCGGTTGAATTGCTGCAGGAGGGTCAGCTTTAATGTGGTCAGGCCTGAAGCAGGATTGGGAGGTCCAGGATGAAACCTGAATTCGGATATAGCGTGCTCGCGTCCATGCTGGTGTTGAGCGCCTGCGCGGTGACACCGGTCGCACCGGAATCACCGGAATGGGTGGAGCTGTTTGATGGCGCGACCTTGGACGGGTGGACGCAGGTCAATGGCAAAGCCCCATATGAGGTCCGTGACGGTGTCATTCATGGCATCAATGTGCTCGACACCCCAAACAGCTTTCTGGCCACTGACGCGACGTATGCTGATTTTATCCTGGAGTTTGAATCGCGATCGGAAGGCGACGCCAATTCAGGCGTGCAGTTTCGCACGGATCTAGCGCCCGGCACGTGGAGCGGCGTTGTCGGCTATCAGCTCGACATTGATCCGAGCGCGCGGCGCTGGACCGGCGGCATCTATCATGAAGGCGTTCATGTCTGGCGACATACAATGGCGCGCAACGCGGCGTGTCAGAACGCTTACCAGCATGGAGCCTGGAACAACTATCGCATCGAGGCTGTCGGCAATGTCATCGCGACCTGGGTCAATGGCGTCGCCTGTGCGCATATGGCGGGCGACCATCATAGTGTCGGAATGATCGCGCTGCAGGTTCATTCGATTGGCCAGGAAGAATCCTATCTCGGCAGCTTCACCGAATGGCGGAATCTGCGATTGCTGGAAAATCCAGCTGAAGATGTTTTGTGGTTGGCGCGTCGCAATCCGACGGTCGAGGGTTGGTTGCAAGGCGGACTCAGCGCTGCGGAACAACTGGCGGGTTGGCAGCGATTGTCGGCAGAGACGCTGAGCGAAACCCTGGAGCTGCCGCAAGGTGGATTTGAACTCGTCTTCGATGTTCAGCTCGGCGAAGCCGCTGAAGCCCATCTTGATTATGCGCTCTCCATCGAACGTAAGCTCTGCCGCGCGAGCTATCAAATTTTGGACGATGCGGCTTTGGCCGAGGCGCGCGCGGATACAGAAACAATGGGCAGTCTGACCGGACAGGTCGCGGCGCAGAACCTGTCAGAGCCAGATCGCGCCAAGCGCTTCAATGCTGACGGCAAATGGAACCGCGTGCGCGTGCTATCCGATGGCGCGCGGGTACAGCATTGGTTGAACGGCGTGACCGTGGTCGACTATGAATTTTGCGATCCGGCTCTGGCCAGCGCGGCCGTGCGATTGGATGGCCCCGACACGGTACCTTCCTCATTCGATCTCGAAATCACGCAGGGCGACATGGACGTGCGGGACATCAAGTACCGCGCGCTTCAGCCTTAAGCCGCGTTAGCCGCTGCCCCAATCAGCCGCGCGGACGTCTCGTCCCGGTGCTTCTTCAAATAGCGCATGAAGGGCGTACCGCCGGTGCCGACATCTGTATCATTGCCGGACGCCGCTTTGTTCTGCTTGTTGATATAGCTTGCCGCATATTCGAGATGGCGGGTGCGAAAATCTGCCATGGCCTGGATGATGGCATTATAGGCCTGGATCAGACCATGGTCGCCGCTCTGCTCAACAAAGCCCCGCAACTGACTCGCCGCGCGCGTGTCGTCGATGAAGCGCCGATGCGCTGGCGGGCGATAGATGTGCAGCTGATCGAGATATTCGCGCAAAGGGTCAGCCGCGTGACCAACGCCCATCAAGGCATCCATGGCCGGCACGATGGACGACTGTGATCCGGTCTGACCGCGAAAGGCCTGCCCCTCAGAGCCATAACGCGCGACGCCTTCATAAATGATCCCGTTCGGCATGGCCGGATTGTCTTTCCAGCCGTGAATGTACGGGCGGACGCGCTCAAAATAGACATACGGGTCACAGCGCTCGGGCATGCGATCGAAAATGGCATTGATCCTGGCCCAGGTCGCAGCAACCTCTTCCAGGTGGGTCCGTGTTGTTGCGACGTCGCCCGCAGCGCTCGCATCCACAATCGCACCGAATTTGGCCAAGGCCGCACCGCCGGCGGCTTCAATCGCGACATGAACCAGCACGAACCAATTCTCATCCTGTCCATTCAAGAAGTTCTGGATCATGAAAATATTGTCGAGATCAATCGCAAGGTCTTTGTCGATCAGGCCCCAATTATCCAGCACATAGCCGGAATAAGGCAGCAGAGGTTGCTGACCGAGATGGTCTGCCAGCGCCGCCATCGGCACGGCCAGATTACGCGGCAGCGTCTCAGGCGCTTTCGGCTCGCCCCAGACATAGGCCTGCACCATGAAAGAATAATGCACCATACACATGCGCGCTTCGGTATCGCTCATGGTTTTCAGCGGCAGATCCAGAAAAGGCAGACGATCCCGCAATAACTGGCGCACGCGGCCCGTGGGCAGCCAGTCAGGTAATTGCATGGCTACGTCTGCAATACGTTTCAGATCGCCGCTGAGAACGACGTCACTGGCATTGTGTCGACATAGAAAGCCGCGCTCTGGCGACATGTCATAATCTGCAAGGTTCAGCATATTTTTCTCCCAACGCATTTGTTGCAATTATAAGCGAGAGAGGGCGCAATTTCTCACTTAAAGCGCTGGGAATGCTGTGATATGTGCAACTTATGACAGAAATAGATGCTATATCTCACAATATATTGCGGACATTGGAATCAGATGGCCGGATCAGCAATATCGACCTCGCGGCGCGAGTCGGGTTGTCGCCATCTGCCTGCCTGCGGCGGGTTCAGGAGCTGGAGCGAACCGGTATTATCAAAGGCTATCGCGCCATTCTCGACCGCGAGAAGCTGGGCGCCGGGATCACGGCTTTTGTCATGGTCGGACTGTCCGCACACTTGTCAAAGGATGCCCGCGCGTTTGAGCGCGCCATGGAAGCCGCACCGCAAGTGCGCGAATGCCATAATATCACGGGCGTGGTCGAATATCTGTTGCGTGTCGAAGTGGCGGACTTGCCAGCCTATAAGGATTTCCACGCAAATATTCTCGGCGTGCTGCCGCAAGTGGCGTCGATCACGTCGCACATCTCGCTGGGCTCTCCCAAGGATAAACGGGCTTAGACCGCGCCTTCCTGCGCTCGGGCCGAGACTTTTTCATACATTTCATCGCCCCAGGACGCGACTTTGCCATTGAACAG
>JBCCDZ010000197.1:0-6243 GCA_039030525.1 Pseudomonadota bacterium
ATGACGCCGCCGCCTTGGTTGTGGCCTTGTCTGAGGATGGAGCGCTAACGCCTGAAGAGCTGATCAATCGCGATGGGTTTATGGGTGTGAACGGCCTGTTCCGTTTCCGCGATGATGGCACCGCCGAACGGTCACTCGCCATCATGGAAATAGATCCGAATGCAGAAGGCGGAGCCAAAGAAATCCTGCCGGTTTCGCCGAGTTTCGATCCGACGATTGGCTAAGCGTTAGCGCCTTGCTGGGTCGTCCTCGCTTGAGACAACCCCAATAAGCGGCGTGCAGCTATGCGGTGCGGTTCGCTGATATGCGCGCCGACAATGCCAAGCGCCGTTGCTAAAACCGTCGCATCATCTGTGAAACCGAGCCCTGTCACAACGTCCGGGACAGCGTCGATAGGCAGCACGAAGTATCCAAGCGCTGCGAACAGCACCAATTTGACTTTGATCGGCGTATCCGGATCGATCGCGCAATAATAGGCCGACGCTAAATCATCCGCGAAAGGGATGCGCCCAGCCACGCGCAAAAGCTTAGGGATAAGCTTGCGTTTCGTCCGCTTCCGTTGCCGTTCCGTAGGGATAGGCAGCTGCGTTGGGACGGTTTCACCGTTTTCTATGATGATTTCCGTTGGGTCAGACATTGGCCGCTAGCATACTTCCTTCTACATCGCCTCCAGAACACATATTGGAGGATATCTGATGGAACTCAACTCAAACATTTCAGCCGTCATCACCGGGGGCGCTTCGGGCCTTGGCGCGGCTACAGCACGGCTCCTGGCGAGCCATGGCGTAAAATGCGCCCTTTTCGACCTAAACGAGGAAAAAGGCGAAGCCGTGGCGAGCGAAATTGGCGGTGTCTTTTGCAACGTCAACGTGACCTCGGATGAGAGCGTCGATGCAGGTTTTGAAAAAGCGCGCGCGGCGATTGGCCAAGAGCGGATCCTGATCAATTGCGCCGGCACCGGCAACGCGGTCAAAACCGCCAGCCGCAACAAAGAAACCGGCGAGATCACGCATTTCCCGCTCGATAAGTTTGATCTCATCATTCAGATCAACCTGGTCGGTACATTCCGGTGTATTGCGAAATCGGCTGCTGGCATGATGACCCTCGATCCAATCGATGGTGAGCGCGGCGCAATGGTCAACACAGCTTCGGTTGCCGCGGAAGACGGCCAGATTGGTCAGGCGTCTTACTCCGCATCTAAAGGCGGTGTGGTCGGTATGACGCTTCCGATTGCACGGGATCTGTCTCGTGAGTTGATCCGCGTGAACACCATTCTGCCAGGTATTTTCGACACACCATTGCTGGCCGGTGCGCCAGAAAAAGTTCGTCAGGCGCTTGGCGCACAAGTGCCTAACCCAGCCCGTCTCGGAAATCCGGATGAGTATGCGTCTCTGGCCGTTGAGATGTGTAAGAATGGCTACTTTAACGGTGAAGATGTCCGTCTCGACGGCGCGATCCGCATGGCGCCGCGCTAACCTGGACGCCCTATTTTAAAAGGCCAAAGCCCGCCAGATTGGCGGGCTTTTTCCACTCTACAATACTCTACTCAACTCTACGCAGCAGGGCTTAAACGTCTGGACGTTCGATACGTCCTGCTAGGTTCATCAAAACCTCATCTGCGTTAAAAAAGGATGGATCATCTGGCTTTTCGCCTCTGCCCATGATGATTTCCGATGTCGCCTCATAACGGACAATCTCGCGGTAATCCCACCCGCTATCCCAGAACGGGTCGCGATAGCCGAATGGGCCATGGAAGCCTCGGAAAGCTGCGCGGCGCGCATACCAACTGCGAGGGTAGCCATATAGGCGCCCGGTCCGTCCATAAAAACGGTAGTCACACAAGAAACCGGAATAGAAGGGATCATGAAACCCGGTTGACACGACGCGGCGGTTTTCATCAGTGGCACGTTGAACGACAGAGAAATAGTCATATCCCTCGAGGTCAGTCAGTTCGGCGGCGCGGTATAAGAGGTAGGTTTCAACTGTTTGGCGATCGGTCAGGCTGTTGCCTGAAAAGCTAATCTGCCAACGATTGCTTTCAATCTGTTGATTGGCATATCCGCGCTGATTGTCTGTGGCAGCCTGATAAGGCGTTGCCGTCGCGCAGGCACCTAAGACCGCAAGTGCTGCAAGGGCTGATGTGAAACGCAGTTTTGTCATATCTGTCGACCTCCTCAGCCAACCATTCACACCCAATTAACATATGCAATCTGAACGCAAGATAAATCGCGAAAGTGTGACCGGCGTCACGGTACCATTCGTTAAGGCTCTGTTAAATGCGGCAATTGGGGGACGCGGGCGGAGGTAACCTCTCTCTTCTCCTTACTTTCGCAGCGTCATTCTTGGGGGGGCACGCAGGCAAGCCCCCCTCTTTTTTGCGCGAACGTCTACTCGTCACCCTTGAAAAGAATGACTTTTTGATGCGGGAAGGGGATCTCGATCCCGGCTTCGTCGAGCGCTTTTTTGATCAATTCCGGCACTGTAAAGCGCACGTCGAACCAGTGCTCGCCTTTCACAAAAGGACGCGTCGCGAAATCAACAGAGCTATCATTCAGCGTCGAGACCACGATCACTGGCTCTGGATCGTCCAGAATGAGCGGGTGATCGGCGAAGACCTTTTTGATGACGTCACGGGTTTTATCGATATCGGAGTCGTAAGAGACGCCAAACGTAAGCTCGACGCCGCGAACTTCATGGTGGCTATGATTGACGATCTGCTCGCCCCAGATCTTGCCATTCGGAATGATGATCTGTTGGTGATCAAAGGTCCGCAGTACCGTGGTGAACAGCGTGATGTCCTCGACATTACCGAATTGACCGGCCGCATCGATGAAATCGCCGACTTTGTAGGGGCGGAAAATCATCAGCATGACGCCTGCGGCCAGGTTCGACATCGCCCCTTGCAGCGCGAGACCAACGGCCAAACCCGCTGCACCGAGCAGGGCCACGATTGAGGTTGTTTCGACACCAAACCGGTTCAGGACCGCGATAACAACGAAGGCGAGAATGACGTACCGTGCTAAACTGCCGAGGAAGTTGAACAGCGTGTCGTCGAGATTTTTGTGCTGTTTTGCAATGCCTCTAACAAACGCGCCGACACGGCCGGCAATCCAGAACCCGACAATGAGGATGACAAGCGCCAGCAAGACGTTTGTTGCGCCGGACAAGATCGGTCCAGCCTGAGCTTCCATACCGAGCGGCGCTAAGATATTTTCTAACAATTCCATGTGAACGAAACCCCCTTTGTTTGTTCAAATATGGGGATATCGCGAGTGCGCGCCGTCCCCGTGGACCACGTTAGGGTGAGAAGCGTTTGCGAGGCAAGGGCAGAGCCACAGGGCGGGCTGTAAAGAAAAAGGGCGAGCTTACGACCCGCCCTTTCGAATAGCTATGTCGGAAAGCTAGGCCGCAGCAGCGCCCATGACGGCTTTGACTTCGAGGAATTCCTCAAACCCGTGCTCGCCCCATTCGCGGCCATTGCCGGACTGCTTGTAGCCTCCAAACGGTGCAGAGAAATCAGGGCCTTGGCCGTTGACCTGGATTTGTCCAGCGCGGATGCGATTGGCAATTTTTGCCGCTTCGGCTGGCTCGCCCTGGACGTATCCAGCGAGGCCATATTCGGTGTCATTCGCCATTTCGACAGCTTCATCGACGCTGTCATAAGGGATCATCACCAGCACTGGGCCGAAGATTTCCTCGCGGGCGATGGTCATCTCATTGGTCACATCAGCGAAGACAGTTGGGCGCGCGAAGTAACCGCGATTGAGCCCTTCCGGACGGCCCGTACCGCCCGCGACAAGGGTTGCGCCCTCGTCGATCCCCTTTTGGATCAGGTCTTGGACTTTCGAATACTGATTGCCATTCGAAATTGGGCCGATGGCGCCTTTATCCGCTTCGCGTGGCATCTGAACCTTCACGGCTTCAGCCGCTGCTTTTGCGATCGCTTTGGCCTCTTCATTGCTCTCGCGCGGGACGAACATCCGGCTCGGTGCGTTACAAGATTGGCCAGAATTGGTCATCATTTGCATGACGCCGCCGCCGACAGCTTTCTGAAGATCGGCACTTGGCAGCACAATGTTTGGCGACTTGCCGCCAAGCTCTTGGGCGACGCGTTTCACGGTTGGCGCCGCCGCCTGAGCGACAAGGATCCCGGCGCGTGTGGAGCCAGTGAAGCTCATCATGTCGACGTCTGGATGACCGGACAGATGCGCGCCAACGCTTGGGCCGTCGCCATTGACCAGGTTAAATACGCCTGGTGGGACACCGGCTTCATGCATGACCTCAGTAAAAATCATCGCGTTCAGCGGTGAGATTTCAGAGGGCTTGAGCACCATTGTGCAACCGGCGGCGATGGCCGGGGCAACCTTACAGGTGATCTGGTTAAGCGGCCAATTCCACGGCGTGATGAAGCCGCAAACACCAATCGGCTCTTTGCGGAGAAGGGTGGTGCCGCGCTGTTCTTCAAACTCATAATTGCGCAGGATCTGGCTCATCGTGGCGACATGGCCCATGCCGGCTGGGACTTGCGCCGCATTGGCGAGCCACATTGGCGCGCCCATCTCGTCAGAGATCGCCTCTGCCATATCGCCCATGCGCGCCTGGATGCCTGCCGTAATCTTGTCGAGCAGGTCCGCGCGATACTCTACGCTGGTCTGTGAGAAGGTTTCAAAAGCGGCTTTCGCAGCGGCGACAGCTTTGTCGACATCTGCAGACGAGCCGAGGGAGATTGTCGCAAACGGTTCTTCGGTCGCTGGATTTTCAACGTCGAGCGTACGCGGCTCGACCGGGTCGACCCATTCACCATTAATGTAGAACTGAAGATATTCTTTCATGGCTTGCGCCTCCCGTTATCTGTCTAGATTTTGACCTGCGTCTAAGGCTGACACTGGCGTCACCATTTATCTAAGCATAGCAAGGCCCTTAGGGAAGCCCACACGCAGCGGAAACAGCGCAGGGCCAAAATCGATTTGCTTGCAGAAATCCCATCCCGTGCCATTTGACTGGTAAGCACGAGGAGGAAATGAACATGCCAACCAATCAGTTATGGTACTTACGCAAACGGCCGGTGGGCGAGGTTTCTGAAGGGGATTTGGAACTGGTCACTGAGGACATGCCATCGCTGGGTGACGGTATGGTGCGAGTTCGCACAGTCTATCTTTCATTGGATCCCACACATCGCATCTGGATGAGCGATATGGATGCCTATCTGCCGCCGGTGGAGTTGAACACGCCAATGCGTGGGGGATCGATTGGCGTGGTTGAAGAAAGTCATTCTGCCGCCGTCCCGGTTGGAAGTCTGGTCAATACAGGGCTTGCGACGTGGGCGCTGTACAATGACCTGCCCGGCGATGCGGTCACAGTTTTACCGGTCATCCCCGGCCTGCCTTTGACGGCGTTTATGGGGCCTTTAGGCGCCACCGGCATGACCGCGTATTTTGGATTGATGGATATCGGCGCCCCGAAATCCGGCGAGACGATTGTGGTCTCGGCAGCGGCAGGTGCTGTGGGCTCAATGGTCGGGCAGATCGGCAAGATCCAAGGCTGCCGCGTGGTCGGTATTGCTGGCTCGGACGAAAAATGTCGCTGGCTAACCGAGGAAGCCGGATTTGATGCCGCAATTAATTACAAGACCGAAGACGTCGGCGCGGCGCTGGATAAGCACTGTCCTGATGGCATCGATATCAATTTTGAAAATGTTGGCGGCGAGATCATGGAATCTGTGATCGCACGCCTGAACGATTTTTCCCGTATGCCGCTGTGTGGCTTGATCTCGACCTATAATGCCGACCCGAGCACAAATACCGGGCCTAAGAATTTCGACAATTTGCTGATGCGTCGAACCAAGCTTCAGGGCTTCATCATCATCGACTATTTGGATCGATTTGCCGAAGGCGCTGCTGCGATGGGACAGTGGCTGATGGAGGGCAAGCTTAAGTTTGAAACCGACATGGTTGACGGCCTCGAAAACGCGCCAACTGCTCTAGGAAGGCTGTTCGCGGGCGCAAATCTTGGCAAACTCGTGCTTAAGGTCAGCGAGCCACCAGCTTAGCCAGCACCCTCAGCGATCAAATGCATTATCGACGACGTCGTCTAAGCCGAGGCTTCGCAGCAAAACGCTGCCCTCAACTTGAACCAGAAGCTGAGCAGCGGCCCGCACCCGCTCGACCTCATTGGCGACAGCCAGCTGCGACGCGCCCGGGGGTCGTCGCCGCACCACGCAGGCTTGATCGTCGACGAGAGGCA
>JBCCDZ010000198.1:0-6227 GCA_039030525.1 Pseudomonadota bacterium
CCATTGATTCCGACCCGAACAGACTCTTTGCGATTATCGCCTGTGCCATGCCAGCGGATCGACCGCATACGATCTGCAAAATCCTTGTCCTGGCACAGGATCGCACCGCCATCACCATAACCACCAAGCGTTTTGGTGGGGTAGAAGCTGGTTGCTGTGATCTCAGCAATATTGCCAACCCAGCGGCCTTGGTCCTTGCCGCCAAAGGCTTGCGCGCCATCAGCAATGACCCGCAAGCCATGCGCATCGGCCACCGCCTGGATCGCAGAATAATCAGCGGGCAAACCGTACAGATCGACCGGCATGATCGCGCGCGGTGTGAGACGGCCTTCAGCTTTCACGGCATCGATCTTCTGCGCCAGGTCTGCTGGATCCATGTTGAAGGTCTTTGGATCGATATCGACGATGACCGGATAACCGCCAGATAACAGCACGGCATTTGCGGTGGCGTTATAGGTAAAGCCCGGAATGAATACGGCGTCGCCCTCAGCAATTCCCATAGCGAGGAGCGGCATGACCAGCGCCTGTGTACCGGACCCAACCGCGACGACGTCCGCTGCGCCGGTAAAGGCGGCAAGCTTTTCCTCGCATTCGGTTACTTCCGGCCCGCCAATGAAGCGGCCATGGTCGAGAATATCAATCCAGCGCTGTTCAAGAGCGGGGCGGATCAAGGCCTGTTGCGTCTTCAGGTCAAACAGCTGGATTGGTGCATCTTCCGGCAAATCAATCAGATGCGATGTCGAGGGATCGAAATAGGCCATGGATCAGGCTCCTATTGTATGAAGGGCCGAAAGCTCTGCTTGTTCGGCCATGTGAACAGCCAGAGCGGCTTCGCGCCCCGGAATGGCGCAAGCGCGCTCCCCACGCGCACTTGCAAAGAAGGATTCATCCGCAGCCCCCAACGGGTCAGGTAGCGTATCGGAGATGCCCATTCGCACTGTGAATGGTGTCGTATTCTCAATCTCGCGCGTCAGGAAATTGATCGCGATCATGCCCGACGGATAGGTCAGGACCATGCGGCGGTCGCGTTCGCTATGGCAGCGACTGGCGGTCACCTCGGCGCTGCCAATGGCGAAATTCAGCAATGCTGTCGACTCGTCAATATGAGCGGTGTGGGCGCTACGCCCGGTCGCCTCTACGGTGATGGCCGGTCCCATAAGTCTGCCGACCATATCCAGATCGTGCGTCATCAAATCCCAGATCACTGAGACATCACCGGCGCGTCCATCCGGCGCGGGTGGGCCCATACGCCAGGCTTCGATCCGAGTGGGTGTCTCCGGAATTTCGAAAAGACCCATGGCCTCCAGCACGAACCGCTCCTGGTGTCCTACCTGCAGGATCAGGCCTTTGGCATCCGCGAGCTCGGCAAGCGAATCCGCAGCGGCGCCGGTTAGCGCCAATGGTTTTTCGACCATGACATGGCAGTCGGCCTCCAGGGCGGCACGGACGACCGCTTCGTGATAGGTGGCTGGGCAAGCAACCAGGATGGCATCACAGGCGGCAAATAGATCGCCTTGCACATCGAATGCTTGCACATCGTGTTTCGCCGCCAGCGCAGCGCAACGCGCCGCGTCTGGATCGAATACGCCGATAAATTCAGTTGCTTCTGACCCAGCGATTTTGCCGGCATGATAGCCGCCAAAGACCCCTGCTCCGACCAGTCCGGTTTTCAGACCTGCCATGTATTACTCCACGCTGATGTCGCTCCATCGCACTTAGCGTGAGTCTCGCGCAACTGAACAATGCTGTAAGATCCATCAAAACGCATTGCGATTTCTTACAAGTCCCCCCTTTGCTTCCGACGCGGCAGCGTCCACATATCAATGCAAACAACAGGAAGGACACGCTAATGCCCGCCATTTCATCCACAGATTGGACTCTCGCCAAACGACCGGTCGGCGAACCACAAGCCGACGATTTCGGCCAGGTCTCAAATGACGCTCCCGAGCCCGGTGCCGGCGAAATCCAGGTCCGCAATACCTGGATGTCGGTTGATCCCTATATGCGGGGCCGCATGTATGACCGGGAAAGCTACGTCCCGCCATTCCAGATTGGCGAAGTCTTGCAAGGCGGCGCGGTTGGCCGGGTCACAGCATCCAATCATCCAGATTATGCAGAGGGCGACCTCGTCCAATCCATGGCTGGCTGGCGCGAAGCCTGGACGGCCGCACCAGAGGTTGTCATGGCGCAGAAGCTGCCAGGCGATACGGGCCTGCCGGATAGCGCCTTTCTCGGCATTGTCGGCATGCCAGGCCTCACGGCCTATGCCGGGATCTTGCGGGTTGCGGAGCTGAAAGAAGGCGATGTCGTCTTTGTCTCCGGCGCAGCTGGCGCTGTTGGCTCTGCGGTGGTTCAAATCGCCAAGATCAAAGGCTGTACCGTGATCGGGTCCGCTGGCGGCGCTGAAAAGTGCGGGCTGGTCAAGTCGCTCGGCGCCGACGAGTGCATCGATTACCGCGCCGCAGGCGATTATGCTGGCTTGCTGGCCGCACTCCGGGCCGCCGCTCCCAAAGGCATTGACGTCTATTTTGACAATGTTGGCGGCGATCATTTCCAGGCCGCGATTGAATGCGCCCGGCCATTCGCACGCATGGCAATTTGCGGCATGATCTCGCAGTATAATGATACCGAGCCACGCCCCGGCCCGAACAATGTTATTCAGATTGTCGGCAAGCAGCTACAGATCCGCGGGTTCATCGTCTCGACCCATGCGGACATGTTGCCAGACTTTCAGCGCGACATGGTCACCTGGATCACCGGCGGACAAATGAAGTTCGAAGAAACCGTCATGGAAGGCATCGGCAACGCGCCAAATGCCTTTATGGGGCTGTTCTCGGGTCAGAATAAGGGCAAGATGCTGGTCAAGCTCAGCTAACCACACCGAGTCATTCGCCTATGCGTAACAGCGTTTTCGACTTTATCGACAATCTCGACACGCTCTTGGCGGTGGTGATTGGCGCGCTGTTGGCAACGGGCGGCGCTTTAGTGGCCGAGCTGGTGCAAGACCGGCTCGGCCAAAAACGCCGCGAACGCGACGCCGCGCGCTTCTTCGGAGAAATCCTCGCTTCGGTCGATCTTATTCTGGATCGCGCGTTTCAATCCATGGATGTGGGCGAGCGCTGGGGCGATGTCACGCAGCGCCTGTTCAAAACGGCCCTTGATGAAGCCGCGATCTATGAACGCAATCGCGAACGCCTGTTTGAAATCCGGGACATGGAATTGCGGCGCATCATCCATGTTCACTTTCTCACTGAAATAGTCCCGCTCACGGCGCTGATTGATATTTTCAATGATATCAATGGACTCGAAAAAGAGCTTCAGATTGGCGGTTTTAGCACGCCCGATCACCAAAAACTGCTGGAACAGGAGCTCGCAGACCGAAAAGAGTCCCGTGAGCGGACGCTCGAGAGCATCCTCAACGAGCACGCCAAAACTGAAGCGATTTGCCAGCAACTTGAGCCGATCGCAGGCGTCACGTTTTAACCTTCCGACTGGTCAAAGCGTTCGAGTTCCCGGCAACCAAAAGCGAAATCAAGCTTACAAGACCGCGCATAATACGAGCGCGCCTTCATCTTGTTTTCCGCGACTCCGAATTGCGCCCAGTCATAGAGAGCCCCCAGATCCAGGCAGCTGGCGCCATCACCCTTGAGACACCCAATTTGAAACAAGGAAACCGCGCGCTCCGAGTCCGCCGTGACGTCTTTTCCTGACGCAAAGTTCCATGCAGCCAATCGGCAGGATTGCGCCGCTCCAAGTTCACATGCTTCAATCATCTTTTCGGTTTTCGAGTTCGTTGTTCCATCAACATTGAGATCCGCGGCCAATCGACATCCATGATCGCGCTCAAATTGATCGTCCGCCTGACACAATACGTTGAAATATTGATATGCCAGTTTGAGATTCTTTTCTGTCCCGATGCCATCTCGATAGGCTTCGCCTGCCCAACGGCACATATCAAGATTACCGAGGCCGCATCCCAACTCGGAATATTTCAGAACACCCTCTGGATTTTTCGCTTTCCCAGTTTCAGCTGTATCAGAGTAAACGCGCACCAGTAATTGGCAGGCATTCAGATAGCCTGCTTCGCAAGATTGTGCTGATTTTTTCATGTACCAGTCCGGCTCATCGGTCTGAGCATAATCTAATTGCCAAAGTACCAGAAACGCGGCGCAAGCGATTTCGTGTCCTTGGCGACACGATTTGTCATACAAAGGAGCTGCACGGGGCGCGTCCTTATCGATTTTCTCGCCATATTGATACTCCCGACCAAGATTATAGCACGCTGTGGCATTCCCTGCTC
This sequence comes from Pseudomonadota bacterium, assembly GCA_039030525.1. Taxonomy (GTDB): domain Bacteria; phylum Pseudomonadota; class Alphaproteobacteria; order Caulobacterales; family Hyphomonadaceae; genus Henriciella. Next base: position 4,301 of record JBCCDZ010000198.1, read on the forward strand.
CGCAGGATTGCTCATAGAGGTGAACGCCGGCTGAGACGTCCACTTCCATAACAAACCGGGCAACTTCTGAGCACACTGCCTGGCTTGGCTGCTGGCATGATTGACTTGCGAGGTTAATTGCGCGGGTTATGTCAGGTCTAGTTCCAGCACCGAAGGCATATGCGGACGTGGACACCGTACACCCCCAAAGGATTCCGGCTTCGCACGCCGCATCAGATAGCAATACGGCGCGTTGCTGAGCTTCCGCCGACTCCAGCCGCAGCAAATAATAGGCCTGCAAAGCGCAGGCTCGATGATGGCTGTTCTGGCAGGCATGGTCGAGAAGCTGCATCCCCAGATCGAAATTTCGTTTGGTCGAAAGACCTACAATATGCGCGTATCCGACAATCGCGATGTCTCCGGCAGATAGATTTTCAACGGGTGTAACGATAAGCGTTTCCAGTATGCGAGAATTGACGTGCGTCTCTACTAATTCCTGCATCGGCATGTAGGACCAGTCATCTGCCGAGACACTCCGGCTTACATTTCGCTGGTCATATTCGGAACAACCAATCAAAATCATGCACAAAGGCAGAATGATCGCAAATAGTCTTGTCATTTTGTGTCACCCAGGTCGAGAAATGAGCAGTGCCATGTCCAGACAGAAAAATACGAAAGAAACCCTCAATAATAATTTCCTAGTTTTCAAAAATTTCATCAATCTATACTTCCTAACGACACGAGCAAAAGACCATGCAGCGCTCATTTGATGCTTTCATCATCGTCGACTGGAGCGCTGCGGCGAAGCCTGTGACTGGCGCCAATTCCATCTGGATCGGCGTACGCGCCCGGGATGCGCGGTTCAAATTTCAGTTCACCAGCGCAAATCCAAGGACACGGCTAGCGGCCCGGCAGCTGATACTGGATTTGGCCGAACGACTGGTAACACGCGGAGACAAAGTGCTGATCGGCTTTGACTTCGCGCTTGGTTATCCCGCCGGAACGGCTGCCGCCGCCGGCTTGTTGCAACCGGGCGTCGCACCCTGGCAGGCCATGCACACTCATCTGTCGTCCAAGGTCAAGGAACGCGATGATAATAGCAATGCGCGGTTCGCGCTCGCTGCGGGACTGAACTATGCCATTTCGAAAGGACCCCACCCATTCTGGGGCACGCCAAAAAAGGACCAGGCGTCGACACTTTCGATGAAAAAGGGGGATTTTCGCGATGTCAGCTCCTTGCCTGAACATCGGCGGTGCGAGGCATGGATCCGCTCGCACTTCACCGCCGTGCCGAAATCCGTCTGGCAATTGCTGGGCGCGGGTGCAGTTGGCTCGCAAGCTCTGCTCGGCATCCCGACCGTGCAATATTTGCGCGATTCCCTCCCCGGCTCGCAAATCTGGCCCTTCGAGACGGGGTTTAAGCCGCTCACGCCTGAAGCCCTCATTGATACGCGTTGCGTCCTTGCAGAAGTCTATCCAAGCACCGTTCCGGTCACCCCAAATGCGGGTGAAACGCTCGACGAAGCGCAGGTCAGAACGCTCTCAAAACACCTCGAATCACTCGATTCCGCGGGAAAATTGGCCTCTGCATTCGGCCCGCCCGACACCCTCTCAAGTAGCGAAATCGCCGAAATTACCTGTGAAGAAGGGTGGATTCTGGCCAAATAAGGCTGAATCGCCTTTATTTATGGGGTTTTCGGGATTCACGGCCAAATCGAATCATGAACAATGCCCGCAACGGCAACTTCCGCCGTTGAACTAAGGGAGAACCCAATGAATAAGGGTGAACTGACCAAAGCAGTGGCAGATTCTGCTGGCATGTCTCAGGCTGAAGCCGGACGCGCCGTCGATGCTGTCTTTGATTCCATCTCTGACGCGGTGAAGAGCCGTGATTCAGTGGCCATCGCTGGCTTCGGAACTTTCGTTGCGAAAACACGCGGTGCTCGCG
>JBCCDZ010000199.1:0-6185 GCA_039030525.1 Pseudomonadota bacterium
AGGCTGAAGGCGCCAACTCCTCGCTGCGTGGATAAAGCCAGAGGCGTTTTTCGCCGCGCAATTGGAACAGGGCGACCATAGGAATATCGAGATGATAATTGACCTCAACATTCGGCGACGAGATCAATAAGCCCATATCGCGTTTCATTGTTTTCCGCCCGGTCGCGTCCTCGAGACTGTCGAAAATCGTCGAAGAGATGTGTTCCAGATCGAACAATTCATCGCCGGCACGTCTTAAATTGAGCCAGATCTTTCCGTGCTTCACAGCGTCCACAATGTCTTTGCCAGACATTTTCGGTGCGCGCCCACGCAGGGTCGGGCCTTGGCCTTCACGCTGCTCGGTGAATGCCCAGATGTCGAGATTTTCCCGTGGATACTCGTCAATCAGGTGCGCCAGGCCGTCATCTGTAAACAGATTAGACTGCGAAATATTGTGTTCGGCGAGCAAGGTTTCCTTGCCGAATCCCCATTCTGAATGGTCTGGCCAATCCACAAACATAAAGCATCCCCACGCATTCGAGTCGTAATTCTCGAGTGAGATGCAAGTTTGGGTCCAAATTCGCCTGTCAGGTGAATGCGGCGAAGGCGCTAGATATCCAGCTCTTCCGCAAAATGAGCGTTTTCCTGGATGAATCGGTAGCGGTGCTCTGCTTTTTTGCCCATCAGCGTATCAATTAGCTCAGCGGGTTTCGCTTCGGTCAGCTCATCAATACTGTCCGGCAGAGTGATCCGCGCCAGGGTCCGCGATTCGGGGTTCATCGTGGTCTCCTTGAGCTGCCCAGGGTTCATTTCACCCAAGCCTTTAAACCGGCTTAGCTCGACCTTTTGATTGGGCTTGAATTCAAGCTCCATTAGCAGCTCTTTGTCCTCATCATCCATCGCATAGACGGATTTGCCTTTGTACGAGAGCTTGTAGAGCGGCGGCATCGCCATATAGAGGCGTCCGCTTTCGATCAGACCGGGCGTCATCTTGTAGAAGAATGTTATCAGCAGGGCAGCAATATGTGCGCCATCGACGTCGGCGTCGGTCATGATGATGATTTTCTCATAGCGCAAATCATCAATATTGAACCGCGATCCCGTGCCGGTGCCGAGCGCCAGCAGCAAGTCTTGCAACTCTTGATTCTTGTCCATCTTTTCGGCTGTCGCAGAGGCGACGTTCAAGATTTTGCCGCGCAAAGGCAGGATGGCTTGCGTCTTTCGATTTCGCGCCTGTTTCGCGGATCCGCCGGCCGAGTCGCCCTCGACGAGGAACAGTTCGGTATCGCCCTTATTGTCGGAACAATCGGCCAGTTTACCAGGCAGGCGAAGTCTCTTCGTCGCGGATTTCCGCGCCACGTCCTTGGCTTTGCGTCGGCGCGCCCTTTCATCGGCGCGTTCGACGGCCCAGGTTAGCAGCTTGTCAGCTTCTTTCGGACTCGCCGCGAGCCAGTGATCGAAACGGTCGCGAACACAATTCTCGACCAGTCGAAACGCTGCGGTATTAGACAATTTGTCTTTGGTTTGGCCGACAAATTCAGGATTGCGGATGAACACAGACAAAAGCAGACCAGAGTGGCCCATAATATCGTCGGCGGTGATCGAAGTGCCTTTTTTCTGTCCCGTCAGATCCGCATAATTACGCAAGCCTTTGGTGATGGCAGACCGGAAACCAGCTTCATGCGTGCCGCCATCAGGTGTGGGGATGGTATTACAGTAAGACCTTGAAAATCCGTCCGTTTCACCGAAGCCAGCGGCGGTCCAGGCGATCGCCCATTCGACTTTTCCGTCTTCGGTTTCGACCAGCCCTGCGAAATGCTGCTCGGTGATCGTGGCTTTGCCTTTGAACACTTCGTCCAGCTGATCGGCGAGGCCGTTTGGATAAGACAGGGTCTTTTCAGCCGGAACTTTGGAATCTTCTGGCAACAATTCCGCGTCGCATTTCCAGCGCACTTCAACGCCGCGATAGAGATACGCTTTCGAGCGCGTCATCTGGAACAATCGTTGTGGCTTGAACCGCAATTTGTCGCCGAAAATCTCAATGTCTGGCTTGAACCGGACTGTTGTCCCGCGCCGGTTTGGGGCAGCGCCCATGAGTTCCAGGGGACCCGTCACTATTCCGCGCTCAAAGGCCTGAAAATAAAGCTTTTTGTCGCGCGCGACTTCAACTTCCATCCGTTCGGACAGGGCGTTCACGACGGAAGACCCAACGCCGTGCAGTCCGCCTGCCGTCTCATACGCTTTGTTCGAGAATTTCCCGCCCGCGTGAAGCGTCGTCATAATCACTTCCAGGGCCGATTTGCCTGGGTATTTCGGATGCTCGCCGACCGGGATGCCGCGGCCATTATCAATGACTTCGACATACCCGTCAGCCCGGACGTGGACTTCGATGCGAGAGGCATGTCCCGCCACGGCTTCGTCCATGGAATTGTCGAGGATTTCAGCGAATAGGTGATGATAGGCGCGCTCATCGGTGCCACCGATGTACATGCCGGGGCGTTTCCGCACCGGTTCGAGGCCTTCAAGGACCTCAATGTCTTTCGCGCTATAGCCAGAAGAAGGATCAGATTTCATATCGTTGAACAGGTTTGATTGCTTTGCAGCGCCCATAGTGGTTTTCTCCCCGTAAGCCCATTCGCCCACTGATTCCAAGGACTTCCATCATGCCGATTAAAATTAATACGCCATTAACCCTGCCTTCTGGCGTGGAATTGCCCAATCGGCTCGTAAAGGCGGCAATGACCGAACGGCTCGCCAATCCCAAGAATGAAGTCACGGATCGACACGTGCGCCTGTACAAAGCCTGGGGCGATGGCGGCATTGGGTTGCAAATCACTGGCAATGTCCTTGTTGACCGTCGAAACCTCGAAGCGCCCGGTAATGTCGTGATTGATGGCGCTCCGTCGAATGAACATGCTGTCATGCTCAGCAAATGGGCCGAAGCCTGCAAGTCTGGTGGCGGTAAAGTCGTGATGCAACTCAGCCATGCTGGGCGTCAAACCCAAAAAATGGTCAATCCTGAACCGGATGCCCCCAGCGCGATTGCTGTGGATTTGCCGGGCGGACAGTTTGGAACGCCGCGCGCGATGACGAGTGACGATATTAAGCGCCTGATCGAGAAATATGCCGTCGCCACCCGCGCTGCGCGCGCCGCGGGCTTTGATGGTGTACAAATCCACTCTGCGCACGGCTATTTGATGAGCCAATTCCTGTCGCCACTGACCAATCAGCGCGAGGATGAGTGGGGTGGCCCGCTGGAAAATCGCGCGCGTCTCTTATTGGACGTGATCAAGGCAACAAGCGCGGAAGCGGGCCCGGGCTTTGGCATCTCGATTAAACTCAATTCTGCGGACTTCCAGAAAGGCGGCTTCAGCCAGTCTGACTCCACCGCTGTGATTGGCATGCTCAATGATCACAATCTCGATTTTGTCGAGATATCGGGTGGCAATTATGAGCAACCAAAAATGATGGACATGGAAGGTATGAAGCCTGTGCATGATGACGGCGCGCGTGAGACGACTAAAAAGCGTGAAGCCTATTTTCTCGATTATGCCAAAGATGTGCAGGCGGTGGCGGAGATGCCCTTATTGGTCACGGGTGGCTTTCGAACGGCTGCTGGCATGGATGACGCGCTTGCCAGCGGTGAAGCGGATTTGATCGGATTGGGGCGGCCGCTTTGTGTTGATTTCGATGCTCCGGCACAGCTGATCGCTGGAACGCTGCCGGAATTACCCAAATGGGAAAAGACCCTGCGCATCGGACCCGGCATTTTCGGGCCTAATTCTTCAATCGGCCTGTTCAAAGCGCTGAACGGATTTGGCATGCAGGGCTGGTATTATGGCCAATTGCATCGCGTCGCTGACGGCGACGAACCCAACCGCAAGAAGGGTGTGCTGAGCGCTTTCCTGAAAATGCAAGGGATCGACAGCCGTATGGCAAAAGCCTACCACGCCGATCTCAAAGCAGGGGAAAGCGCATGAGCCTGATCATTTCATCGACCTTTGATGGCGGTAATATCGTCGTCAAAGATGCCAGCGACCCGAAAGATGTTCGATTGGAGATCGCCAAGGACCATCAGTCCGACTTTTATCAATGGTTCCATTTTCGCGTTTCAGGAGAAAAGTCCCAAGAGGTTCGCCTGGTAATAGAAAATGCGGGTGGCGCAGCGTATCCAAAAGGCTGGGAGAATTATAGCGCTGTGGTCTCTGACGATCTGATGGACTGGCGCCGCGTTCCGACCACTTACGATGGCAAAAGCCTGACCATCGATACCGTGCTGGGCGTCAACGCGATCTATGTCGCTTACTTTGCGCCTTATTCGTCCGAACGGCACAGTATGCTCGTCGCGGGGGCGCAGAACTATTCAGAGGCGCGCATCGGTGTACTTGGACAAACTCTGGACGGCCGCGACCTCGATCTGATCACGATCGGAGCGCCGGGGCCGGACAAACGTAATATATGGATCACCGCAAGACAGCATCCGGGCGAGACGATGGCTGAATGGTGGATGGAGGGCTTTCTGGAGCGGATGCTCGACCCGATTTCGGCGATCTCCAAGGATCTGCTCAGTCGCGCCGTGTTTTACATCATCCCGAACATGAACCCGGATGGTAGTGCACGGGGTCATTTGCGCACCAATGCAGCCGGTGTGAACCTCAATCGCGAATGGGCGGACCCCAGTATGGAGAAAAGTCCGGAAGTCTATCTAACCCTGCAAAAGATGATCGAGACGGGGTGTGATCTGGCGCTGGATGTCCATGGCGATGAAGCCATGCCTTATAATTTCATCGCAGGCGCTGAAGGCATTCCAAACTGGTCTGACCGGCTTGCTGGGCTGCAAGAGACATTCAAATCATCTTACGTCAAATCTTCCAATGGCGCCTTTCAAACCCAGTTCGGATATCCGATCAGTGCTGCTGGCAAGGCCAATCTGTCCATATGCACGAACGCGCTGGCGGAGCGCTTCAATTGCCTAGCCATGACGCTTGAGATGCCGTTCAAGGATGACGCGAACCATCCGGATGCCGATTACGGTTGGTCGCCGGCGCGATGCAAGGCATTAGGCGCGAGTGCCTTGAGTCCGTTGCTCGCGGTTATGTCGGATCTGCGCTGATCGCCGCCATGGCTTGTTCAATCAGGCGATAGCTATTGATGCGTGTTGCGAGGCTGTCCGTAATCGAGAGCAGGAACAGTTCATTTGCACGCGCTTCGTTTGCGACGGAAATCAGCTCGCGCGCAACAGACAAGCCGGTGCCGATAATGCCTCTCTGCGGTGGTTCCAGCGGGGCCGATTCGAGAAAGTCCTTTGCCGCCTCGGCGCTAAGATAAGGACGAAATTGACCCGTGCCGCGCCCGAGTGCCCAGGCCTTGATTGAGCCGGCAAGATAGTCCGCTTCTGTTTCGGTATCTGCAGCGAGGACCACCAAACCAATTCCGGCATATGGCGCGGCACAGAATGGCGAGGGCTCAAATGCGTTGTGATAGGCGGCCAGGGCATCTTTAGCGCCGCCCGGGTTTAGAAAGTCGGCGAAGGCGAGCTTGAGCCCCATCTGCCCTGCAAACGCGGCCGAGCCCGGCGATGAGCATAGCATCCAGACATCTGGCCGCGGCCCCGGCGGATTGGCGGCGATTCCGTGTGCGCGGTGATCCTCTGGCAAGGGGGTCTCGCCACTCGCATCTAGGAACCAATCCAGCATCATCCGCATCATGGCTGGGAAGTTTTGCCCGCCCGGTCCGAGCAAAGCAGCTGACGCGCGTGGGTCAGCACCCGTTGCACGACCCAGTCCGATTTCGATCCGTCCAGGATTGAGTTGGCATAGCGTTTGTCCCCATTCGGCAACTTTAAGAGGCGAATAATTGGGCAGCATAATGCCGCCAGAGCCGAGCGCGATCCGCTGCGTGCGGGCGGCGAGGTCCGCCATCAGCACTTCCGGAGTTGTGCCCGCAAAACTGGTCGCATTGTGATGTTCCTGCACCCAGTAAGAGCGATAATTCATAGCGTCGGCTGCGGTTGCCAAAGCCCGCGTTTCATTCAGCGCATCAGCGGCGCTGCGGCCTTGAAAAATGGGCGATGGATCTAGAATTGACAGCGTGGGTTTCATCGCGCGTGTTGTGCGCTATGCAGGACCTCAAGACAAGTTGGAGTTGGAATATGCGGATTGCTGTCTTCGCGATCATGAGCCTTGTTCTGGCCGCCTGCGGCGCGG
>JBCCDZ010000200.1:0-6143 GCA_039030525.1 Pseudomonadota bacterium
AGAATGCACAATCCTTGAGCGTTCGCGGCCCAGATGGTCGCCCTCTGACGCTCTCAGACTTGCCCAAACCGGGAATTACCCGTTGGGTCACACGTCGAAAAGCAGAAGTGGTCGCTGCCGTCTCAGGCGGATTGCTCACAGAAGAAGAAGCCCTTCGTCGCTATGACTTGAGCGAAGAAGAGTTTACTGGCTGGCGTGCGCTTTACTCTAAGCATGGTCGCAAAGGCCTGCGGACGACGCGCGTACAGCAATATCGCTAGGCTCGTTGGCGTAAAATAAAAGCCAAATCCATTCGGGCCTTATCCCGAATGTTAAAGCGCCGTTTACGACGCCAGCCGTACAAACATGTACGAATGCCCGCTTTTGTGCCGGGCTTTGGTGTCGAGGAATGAGCGTTATAGACAGATCATCCACCACACGTCTCATGATCCTCGCTGCGTTTGTGCTCGCAGCGGGGCTTTTCGCGTTACGGGCCTATGACCTGCTCGGCAATGCCAAGCCCGAACCGGTCGGCGGCGTTCTGGAACAGGAACTGACTTATCTTCTGGAACCGATTACCGGACCTGGCAAAGTCCGTGTTTCGGTCACCGGCATGGCGCCAAAATCTGTGCTCGTGATGATTGATGGCGAGTTCGCCACAGACCTGCGCCCATTGCGCACGCGGATTGAAACCATCTTGACCGCAGCCATCGCGTTCGAACCGGAAAGCGATGCGCTGCATCTCAAGCAATTCCCATTCGCGCCCGGCGTCGGACCATCGCTGACACCGCTGCAAATTGCTGAACTTACAGGGCTGGGCCTGCTTGCCGCCTTGCTGCTGATCATGGGCCTCGCGCCAAAACGTACACGCCAGTCTGTCAGCCGTGAAACCGATCCGCCAGTGCGCGCCACCGCACCGAGGGCGCCTGCCCGCATCGCGGCCCCGGTCCAGATGTCAGATCCGGACCGCCGGGATGCGACCGCGCTGGCCGAAACCAATCCGAATGAAACCGCGCAAGTGATGCGCAATTGGATGTCTTATGCGGAGGACTAGATGAGTTTACCCGCCCTTGCCGCGCCCGCGTCTGAGGACGGCCTTGCCCGCAGCGCCCGCCTGATGCGCGCGCTTGGCCCCAATGCCGCATCGGTTTGGCCGCTTCTGTCGCCTGAAGAGGCCGGACGCCTCAGCACGGCGATGGAACAATTGCCAGATGACGCGATGGCGGAACGTGGAATCCTGAACGACTATGTCCACGCCATGCAATCTGGCGCCCGCTCTGAAAACACCCAGGATATCAGCATCTGGCGCGAATTGTCTGATTGCAAACCGGAACAGATTGTTCGGCTGATTGAAGATGAAAGCCCGCAGGTTATCGCGGTCATTCTGTCACAAATGACACCTGACGCCGCCGCGCATGCTGTTCGAGCCTTGCCGCGAACACTGGCAACGGAAGCGCTGAAACGCCTGCTCAATCTCGGACCGGTCCACCCGACAGCCCTGTCCGCCCTGGAAAGCGCGCTTCAGAAACAGATAATGCCGCGCGCTGCGAGCCTCCAAACTCAAGGCGGCCACGCGCATGTGGCGCAAATCTTCGATCGTCTCGACAGCCAGTCTGAACAGTCACTATTGTCTGCCCTAGACGGCGCGGAGCCCGGTGCAGGTGAGAAAATTCGCGCCTTGATGTTCACGTTCAATGACCTGGCGCGCCTCGACCCGGCCAGCTTGCAGACCATTCTGATCAATGTCGACCGGGCCGTTCTGACAATTGCATTGAAAGGCGCCGACACCGACGTCGCCGCCGCCTTCTTCCAGAACATCACGCAGCGCGCCGGCGACTTATTGCGGGAGGATATTGCCGGCACCGGCCCCGTGCGCCGCGGCGAGATTGAGGTCGCGCGGGCCGAAGTCCTGACCATTGCGCGCACGTTGGTGAAACGCGGAGACATCCTCGCCCGTGAACAGGATAATGAGCTGGTCGAATGAAGCGGCGGATCGAAAAAATCGAACCCTTTCCGTTCGCCAGCGATTTCAGCGCGCCCGCGCCCAAAGTGAGCGACACTGTCGAATTATCGACCGGAGATCTGGCCATACTGCTCGCTGATGCGCAGGCGAGCGGCGCTTCGATCGCGCGCAATGACGCGCTGGCGCAACAAGCGGATATATTGTCCAAGACGTCAGGCGAGCTCAAACAGGTCCTGGCCAGCATTGTCGATCTTGCAGCCTGCCTTGAGCAAGCGTCGATCGACGAAGCCGATCGGCGCGCCGCATTAGACCGGGTGCGCCGTCTTGCTGCAGTTGTGATCGACCAACAAGGTGACTTATTTAAGCGCTGACCCCATCTGTTCACTTCTCGGCAACCATTCCCCCGCAGTTTGAATCGACGCAGAGAGAGATAAGAGACCCAAATGACCCCTGTGAATCGTGCCCTTGAAAACAGCTTGATGGACGCCCCTGTGCGCGTCGATGTGGTGCTGGGCGAAGCGCGCATACCGGTCGAGGAATTGATGTCTCTGTCTGAAGGTGAAATCGTCGAGCTGGAAAATCGCACGACAGATCTGGTCGACATTTATGTGTCCGATCGCCTGATGGCGCGTGGCCGCCTGGTGGTAGCCGATGGTCAGCTTGGCGTAACCCTGAGCGAGATTGTCGATGGCCGCACGCAGAGCGTGGTCTAAGACCACCTCCCGCCTACCCGACGACACCCTAGACACCGGCCTGACCTGCTTTCAAATGATGCGTCATTGAGAGAGGAGACGCCATCATGACCGCGAGTGTCGATGTATTCTGGTCCTTCCGGAGCCCGTATTCTTATCTGGTGACGCCGGATCTGCTGCGCCTGCGGGATGATTTCGACGTCGATATCGAGTTCAGACCAGTGTTTCCGATTGCCGTGCGCAGCAAGGATTCTCTGTTTTCAGGCGATCGCAAGCCGGCCCAATACATCATTATGGACGCGTTCCGCCGGGCAGAATTTCTCGGCATGAAGATCGCCTTTCCGTCGCCAGATCCCGTCGAACAGAACCTGGAAACATTTGAAGTGGCGGAAGAGCAACCACGCATTCATCGCCTGACGGGACTGGGCGTTGAAGCCGCCCGCCGCGGCAAAGGCATCGAGCTCGCTTATTACGTCTCTCACCTGATCTGGGGCAGCGAGCCAGGTTGGGATCAAGGCGATCGTCTGGCCGACGCAGTCGCTAAGGCCGGACTGGATCTCGCAGATATGGAAGCGACGCTGGCGACCTATGATGCGATAAAAGACGTCGAAGCCAATCACGCCGCGCTTGAGGCCGCCGGCCATTGGGGGGTGCCAACCATGGTCCTGAATGGCGAGCCGTTCTTTGGCCAGGACCGAATGGATACGCTGCGCTGGCGGCTCGAGCAGAACGGACTGCGGCGGGCATAAAGACTCTCTGGGATAAGAACCGAGGACGGAGAGAGACTGATCATGCTGAAATTGCACTTTGCGCCTAATTCGCGCGCCGGACGCATTGTCTGGCTGCTGGAAGAACTCGGCCTGCCTTATGACATCAACAAAATGGCCTTCCATCCCAAGGATTTGAAATCAGATGCGCACCGCCAACGTCACCCGCTGGGCCGGGTGCCGGTGCTGGAAGACGGTGACGTTACCCTTTTTGAGTCCGGCGCCATCGTGGAATATGTCCTGGACCGCCACAAGAATGGCGGCCTGAAACCAGCTGTCGATGATCCGCGTTACCCAGACTATCTGCAATGGTTTCATTATTGCGAGGGTATGGTGATGCCGCCGGTCAATACGGTGGTCGTGCATACGCTCTTACTGCCTGAAGATCGCCGCGACACCACCGTGCTCGGCCAGGCCCAACGCCTATTGACCAAAGCGCTCGCCCCGATAGATGAAGCCCTCGTCGGCAAAGACTATTTGATTGGCGACTTTTCCGGTGCCGACATCATGCTCGGCCATGCCTGCTTCATGTCGAACCGGCTCGGCGCGGTCAGCGATGACATGATTAATCTTAAGGCCTATGTCGCACGGATTGCTGAACGGCCGGCCTTTCAGACGGCAATCACCCTGTCCTGACGGATTGTTTGCTTGGGTCTATCGGGCTCGGATTGACCCTCTCAAATCGTTAATTTCTGCTAAAAACTAACAAATTGACAGATTCTGTTAACCTTTTCGGCTCAACACTCGATTCGCTATTGTGGAGTGTGCCGTATGCGAATGAAGATGTTTGCCGCTGAGTCCTTAGAGGCTGCAAAGGCATTGATCTTCGCGGAGATGGGCGATGATGCGATCATCCTGTCCGAACGCGAAGTGCCCGGCGGGGTAGAAGTCCGCGCAGCGACAGATAAATTGGGCGGCGGCATGGTGCCCAATGAGTCACGAATTCTGACCCGATTGGGGGCGACACCGACGCCGCGTCTGGTCGAAAGCCCGATCCGCAACCGCGTTCGCGATGCGCTTTTATGGCATGGCACGCCGGAACGCTTTGCCGATCGCATCGCTGATGCCGGCATTACGGGTGGATTTGAAGGCCATGAGCCGAGCACAGCCCTGGCGGCGGGTCTAGACAGTGCGATTTCTTGCGATCCGATTCCACCGTCGCCGCACCGAAACATCGTATTGGTCGGCGCGCCTGGACATGGGCGTACCGCCACCGCTGCAAAACTGACCCGCCGCGCCGCTGTCGCGAAAGCCGAAATTCTGCCGATCGCGGCAGATCTTGATCTGACCGCAGGCGGCGCGCAATTGGCGGCCTATCTGCAAAAAGAGCAGGATCAGATCCGCGCGGTCACCAATCCGAACGATTTGTTCAAACTGCTCAAAACAATCAAGAATGAAGGCAAGCGCTGCATCATCGACATGCCAGCCATCATTCCATTCGATCATGATGATATGGCGAGCCTGCAAGACTTGCTCGCTGTTATCGACGCTGAACCGGTTTTGGTGATCAGCGCCGAGGGGCACCCTGAAGACCTCAATGAGGCAGCAAGAGCCTTCGCACGCTGCGGTGTGCGACGGGCCATTGTGACCAAGCTGGATGTCACGCGCCGTCGCGGCGGGATTGTCTCAGCTTTGATTTCTGCGAAAATCGCGTTTTCGCACCTCGCCATTACGCCGTTTATTGGCGGTGGCCTGGTTCCCGCGACGCCCTCAAGACTGGCCCAATTGCTGACAGAAGACGCACCGGCCCATGTCGCACTTAAAGGAGCTGCATAATGAGCTTCCTTCTTCCTAAATCTCAAGACCGCCCCAATCAGCGCCCACCGCGCCGGGTTGAGCCGGCCTCCATTATCGCTGTCGGATCTGGCAAAGGCGGCGTCGGCAAAACGTTCATGTCGATCACGCTGGCCAGTGCCATGGCCCAAGCCGGACGACGCACATTGCTCGTCGATGGCGACCTTGGCCTCGCCAATGTCGACGTCCAGCTTGGCATCGCCCCAGAAACGGATCTCGCTGCTGTGATTGCCGGTTGGGTCGAGCTCGAAGACGCCGTGACACCGGTTGATGGCGGATCCGGCGATGGCGGCTTTGATGTCCTGCCCGGTCGATCCGGATCAGGCGCGCTGGCTGAAATGAATTCAGAGGAGGTCGCCCGTCTGGCGGCAGGCCTGTCTGCATTAGCCCTGCAATATGACCAGGTCATTCTCGATCTCGGCGCCGGGATCGAAGCCAATTGCATGCGTCTTGCGCGTGCCGCGGACAAGGTTTTGATGGTGATCACCGATGAACCAACCTCAATGACCGACGCTTATGCCTTTATCAAAGTGCTGAAAGGTTATGCGCCAGGCGTTGAACAGACGATTGCGATTAATCAGTGCGAAACGCGCTCTGCTGGACAGAATACATTCTCTGCCGTGGCGCAGGCTTGCCAGACCTTCCTGGGTTTCCGCCCTCACCTGGCCGGGACGATTATGCGCGATGATGCGGTACGTGAAGCCATCCGCAGTCAGCGAACGTTAATTTCAACAAATCCGTCCTCTCAGCCTATTCAGGACGTTATCGCTATTGCTCACACGCTCCTTGGGCGGACCGGGCAAGACCTTCATTCTTAAGAGGTATGAATAAAAATGTCGTTTCGAATCCGATTGTTACATCTTCAGTAAGCTTCATTACCTAGATTCACAATGGTTAACGATCACGCTAGGAATGCGAATTACACCGATTCGGGGAGCTGAAAAATGC
>JBCCDZ010000201.1:0-6057 GCA_039030525.1 Pseudomonadota bacterium
GAACACGCCGGCATATTTCGGATTTTCTTCAATGTGACCGACGATCGACTTGTCGATCTTGAGACGCTGAATGGGCAATTCGGCCAGGCGCTGAATATTCGAATAGCCAACGCCATAATCATCAAGCGCGATGCGAATACCAGCCTGGTTGAGTGCTTCGAGATTGTCGCGCGCGACGGCGATGCGCGTCAGGCGTTCCGTTTCCGTGACTTCGATCCAAACTTGCGCCGGTTGGACCCGGTGCTTATTGATTTGATCAATCAGTCGCGCGGCAAAGCCATCGGCAGCCAAGTCCAATGGCGAGATGTTGAGAGAGAGGCTCTCAACGAGACCTTGCTCGAGAACGGGCGAGATCTGCGACAGCGCCAAATCACGAATGGTCGCGTCGACTTCTTGTCCGATCCCGGACTCGCGCGCTATGGCGAGGAACTCCATGGGATTGACGTCGCCTAGAGTCTCATGACTCCATCGCGCCAGGGCTTCGACACACATTATCTGACGACTGGGTGCATCGACAATCGGTTGGAACATGACGGCCAGACCGGTTTCAAACTCGCGCGACATAAGCGCGGATTGGATGGTTCGGCGGCGGCGCACGGTGTCATGAATTCGGTTATTGTAAATTGAGAGGCTGCCGCGCCCGCGCTTTTTCGCATAGAGCAGCGACGCTGAGGCATTGCGTCTTAAGTCGCCAAGGTTTTCCGCATCCACCGGATAACGGGAAACACCGACTGTTCCGGAGACGTTGATGACATGACCTTTGTAGTTGATCGGATGGTAGATGAAGTCTCTGGCTTTGTTGATGTCAGTCGAGATCTGAGCGTGCGTGTCAGACAGATCCCAATGTTCGCTATCAACCAGAACCGCAAACTCGTCGCCGCCGACCCGGGCTGCGGACAGGAGGTTCGGCAATTTGGAAACCCGGTATCCGACACGTCGAAGCACGGCATCACCCGTGATGTGCCCATAGCGATCGTTGATCCCCTTAAAATCGTCGAGATCAAATAGGATGAGTGACAGCGCGCGGTCTTCTTTTGAGCGTGACTCCATCGCCGCGAGAATGTCTTTGTCGAAGCCAGCCCGATTTCGCAGACGGGTAAGGGAGTCGGTTTCAGCGGTTTTTCTAAGATCGCCTAATGCCTCACTTACGGCGCGATGCGCGGGCACAAATATGAATAATGCTTCGAGCAAAACCACCATGGCTGCAACCAGCAGTGTGATCTCCTGAAGCTGCTGCGCCCATTGTGCTTGTCGCTGAACGCGTTGTTTGAACGCAATGACGGCCTCATCGAGCCGCGCAAAAACTTCACCAGACCCTTTCAGCTTCAGCTCTTGAAGCAGTGCATCAGGATAGGCCGTGACCGGAATTTGCCGCGCAATCGTGATATAGTTTCTGACCATTTCATCTGTAGACGGCGTGCGCGACAGATATAAGCGGCCGAGGCTGGCCTCTTTAGCGGCGTCCGCCATCAGAGCCGAGTGCGTTTCTTCAAACTCATCCAGGGTAGATGAAAGGCGGGCTGTAGAATTTGCATCGGCATCCGATACGACGCTCTGAGCGTGCAGTATGATTTGCTGTGACAGCGTTAATTGCTTGCTGCTCAGCTCGATGATCTCTGCGTCTTGTTTGGCTTTTTGGATCGCGTGCGATTCAATCAGATGACTGGCCGTTAGGAATGCAAGGATAATGAATAGCGCAGCACTATAGCGCTTCCACAAATGTCCCGGGTCCTGAGTAAGGCGAAAAAGCAACACACCCTCCGTATCCTGACCAGTTTTACCACCCAAAGTAGAAAAACTGATAAAATACAAAGCCATGACTTGGCGCATCTCAGAAAGGCGCCATTAATAACTTGTCGCGGGCGTGATTGCGTCGGGTTAATTCACGTCCTGACCACTCTCACCCAAAGGTGGAAGCGGCGCCGGGGTCAGCGCCGGGATGGGCTCCGCGGCGATCTTGTCGCTCAGGTAAGACAGAGCACGTGCCAGCTGCGCGTCTTCACCGTTGAAACTCGCTCGAGGAGGGTTAATGACTTCGATATCGGGCGAGACACCACGACCTTCGATCAACCACCGCCCGTCAGCGCCATATTGCGCAAATTCAGCGACCCGGGCCTGGCCGCCATCGCTCAAGCGATTGCGATCTGAAAGCCAGATCCCTGCACCCGCTGTTCGCGTCCCAATGGTCGGTCCGAGGTCCAGCGTCTTCACGCCTGCAGCGAAGGTTTCTCCATCCGAATATGTGCCCTCATTGATGAGGACCGCAAGATGCCCTCGAAACGATTGCTGCATGTTGGTGTAGGCATCGCCATGCGCCGGATTACGCCAATAGGCCCAGGCCTGACGCAGCAGCGTGCTGAGAATAAGGCTATCCACATTGCCGCCGCTATTGCCGCGGACGTCGATGATCAGACCGTCCTTGTCGAAATGCTCAAAGAAGTCGCGTGCGAAACTCGCTGCATCTGACGCGCCCATGGCACGCAAGTGCAAGTAACCGACGCTGCCACCTGACGCTTCCGCGACGCGCTGGCGGTTTCGTTCGACCCAATCATAGTAATGCAGAGGTTGCGTCCGCCACCGCGTTCTTGGCTCGACGATTTCCAGCACGGTGTCGCGGCCTCTGATGAGCTCCAGCAAGACTTCCTCGCCCGCCTTCATCATCAGCGCATCCGCAAGCTCTGCCTGACTGCGCACCGGGGCGCCATCAACAGATTGAATGATATCGCCGATCCGCACATCAACACCCGGTTGTTGCAAGGGCGACAGTGTGACCGGCCGATCGGGTTCGCCGCGATAAATGGAGCGGATTTCCAGACCATTGCTGCGCACGACGTAAGTGGCGCCAAGGAAACTTGGCGTGCCGCTTTCGGCGTCCTCAGGTGCGTCGCCGCTGCGGATCTGGCTGTGCAGGATACCAAGCTCTGCGGCCATCTGTTTCAGCAAGTCATCCACTTCCGAACGGTGGCCGAGGCGGTCGCGCAAGGGGACGTATCGCGCGCGGACCGCGTCCCAATCGACGCTGCGCAGATTTGGGTCATACGCGAAATCGCGATGCAGGCGCCACGCATCTGATATCAGCTGACGCCATTCCTGCTGTGGGTTGATGCGCAGGGTCCAGTCATTCAGGCGAACAGTCTGGCTGCTTGCATCAGATGGGAAGTCCTTATCTGATGGCAGGATCAGGAATTTAGAATCAGACCCGCGCCCTGTCTGGACAAACAGCTTGCTGCCATCTGCCGAGAGCTCGAACCGCTGCACATCGGACGCGAAATCCGAGAGAGAGGGATTGTCGAATGTGAACCCGACGCGTTGCAACCTTGGCGAGTCTCCGAAGCTAAACACAAACAGGTGCTTGCCGCTGGCCGCCAACGCACCGAAATCGCCCGACCCAATCGGGACCTGAAACAATCTGCTCGACAGTCCGTCGAACGCGATATCGGTCTCGGCATCATCTTCTTCGGACTCGTCTTCCTCGTCTGCGGGGTCTTCGGGCGCAGCGAGTTCACTTTCAGGATGGAACGGGAAGGCTGCGTCTTCGTCGAGTTGAAGCGCGAAGACCTGGCCGCGTTCGCGAAAGGCCGGCCCCATATTTCGATCGCCCCAGGGCGAGCCCGGACTGGCATCAAAATTACGATCCGAGATGAAATACAGCCAAGCTCCGTCTGCAGAGAAAGCGGGTGCGAATGATTCAAACTTACCCGTCGTTGCAACAGCACGTCGTTTGGATTCTGTGTCATAGATCGCGACCCGGCGCATGTTGCGCGCATCATAGAAGGTGTAAGCCAGATAGCGTCCGCCGCTCGACCAGGCGAGATCTTCAAATGGGGCGTCGAACGAACTCGTCGTTGTCTCAATGGTTTCCACCGCGCCGGTCTCTGGGGTCAGGCTCAACAGGCGGCCGCCTTTATCGGCATAGATGACCGTGTCATTGTGAGGGGATGGGGCGAGGCTCCAAATGTGGGCGGATGCGCCGTTCGTGAGTTGCCGTGGTTCGCCCTGACCATTTGCAGGGAATTGCCAAATCTCGCCGCGATCGTCTTGGTCGAGTATCGCGTAAACCGACTCGCCATCATGACTGAAGGCAGCAGAGCGGGCGCGAATGTCGGTTGAATAGCGATGGTCAATTCGCCGACGCTGGCCGGTGAAGGCAGTGGCGAAACGGCCGCGCGCTGTGACGACAACGGAGTCGCCTGCTGGAGACATGCGGGCGTTCTCAAGATAGGCGAGGGGGGCATCAATCCAACGGTCACGTTGATAGTCGCCATCGCTCATCAGGAACAGGTTCAGCTGTCGGGTTTCGCTGCCGCCGATTTCAAACGCAAACAGATCGGCGCCGCTCTGAAACACGATGGTGCCGTCATGCAGAGACGGGGTGCGCAACTGCCATTGCGTTCGTTCTGTGTGTTGCTGCGGGTCATTGCCGCTCGTATCGACCGACCAGATATTGTCGGCGCCGGATTTGTCGCTGACAAAATAGATCCGGCCATCATGATACATTGGATGCCGGATCGGGGCACCAAAATCTGCTGCCAGGCGTTGGGCTTCTGCGTCACCGGTCAGGTCGCCCCGCCAGAGCTGCGCCATCCGGCCACCGCGATAGAGAACCGCATTGTCGGCAAACATAGAGAGACCATAGCGGGTGAAGAAAAGCGTCGTATCTGGCGCATCAATCGTCGCTTGATCCGCATTGTCGAAGGGCAGGTCTGCGACTGAAAGCGTATTGCGGTCGACGGTCCGTAAAATCCGAGGGAGCCGCCCCGACAGATTGGTCGTACGATATATCACCCGATCATTGTCCATCCAACCGCGCACGCTGACGCCGCCGCCTTCATGGGTTAGACGTTTCGGGGATCCACCAGTCACGGATATGAGATAAACTTCCTGCGGCCCATCATAGCTCGCCATGAAGGCAATCCACTTGCCATCTGGCGAGAGCATCGGCGAACTCTCCGCTTCCGGGTGCGTCGTCAGCCGAACCGCTGTTCCGCCCTGCAGGCTGGCCCGCCACAGGTCGCCTTCACTGACAAAGACAAGAGTCTCTTCGTGCAGATCGGGCGATTGATAATACCCGCGCTCTTGCGCAGCGGCTGAAAAGGCAAATGTCGCGAGCAAGCCCGCGGCAATAATGAGTAAACGCATCATGATAGACGATCCTGTGTTCGACAGGAGGCACTCTAGGCACTGAGTTTTGATTCACAATGTCTAACCTTGCGACAATTGTAGATTTGACCTCACGCGAAGATTGGTGAGACAGAGCCGACACTGGATTTTTCGATCTCCAGAATGCGTTCGAACGATGCGCGGGCGTGAATGCGGTCGACATAATCGGCCAGGTTCGGCCAGGTTTGTGCATCGACATTTTCGCCCGCGTGGCGGAAATTCAAGAATATGCTGCCGGCCGTCAGGTCTGCGAGCGATAGGGCGTCTCCGAGCAAATACGGGCGCCTAGATCGCAATTGAGATTCCAGATAGTCAAACACTTGGGGCATGAAAGCCAGCGCCGCGTCGATCACGGTTTGATCCGGGGGCGTCTTTTGGAAATTCGGATTGATGAATCTCTGAATGAACAAGGGAGCTTCCACTTTCGCGAAGAAAGCGGTGCTTAGATAATCGCAAAGCCAGAGCATCCAGGCATGATCCCAGCCTGTCTTTGGAAACAAGGCCGGCTCTGGCGTTTCGGCTTCAAGCAAAGTGCAGGCTGCCAGTGAATCCGGTAAGAAGCGCCCGTTGAACTCAAGCACGGGGACTTTGCCGAGCGGGCTGATCTTCAAAAAATCTGGGTCGGGATCACCAAGCGGGACGACGGTGACGATCTCATAATCGAGGTGCTTTTCTTCAATGAACGCGACCAGGCGGCGCACCCATGGCGACAATATGGTTCCGTGGACTTTCAGTTGCATTCTGGCTTTCTCCGTTTCGTTCAGCGTCAAAACTGCGCTACAAATTGTCAGTTGCAATATGCAACCACATAAGTTAGATGGTTTCATATTGCAACTAGATAAGTAGCCTTATGAAGACCAAATCATTCTCAAATATGCAGTGTTCGATTGCCCGGAC
>JBCCDZ010000202.1:0-6017 GCA_039030525.1 Pseudomonadota bacterium
CACCCAAGCAATCCGGATTGGTCAGAAGGCTTTGCTGGTCCCTGGCAGCCAGGCGAAGACGGCGCTAAACAGCGTCTCGCAGACTTTCTCGACGAACCGGTTTCAGCCTATAAAGACGACCGCAATCGCCCGGACATCGAGGCCGGGACGTCAGGGCTTTCCCCTCACCTCGCATTTGGCGAAATCGGCCCTGCGCAAATCTGGCGTGCAACCAAGGATCGAATGCACGCAGGTGCGGTGAGCGAGACGGGCGCCCACGTTTTTCTCTCCGAGGTCGTCTGGCGAGACTTCGCTTATGTTCTGCTTTTCCACAATCCAGAACTCGCCAGTGAGAATTTCAAACCTGACTTTGACCTTATGCCATGGCGTGACGATGATTCCGGTTTGAAAGCCTGGCAAAAAGGCAAAACGGGATATCCAATTGTCGATGCCGGCATGCGCCAGCTCTGGCACACGGGCTGGATGCACAATCGCGTCCGCATGATCGTCGCCAGTTTTCTGACCAAACACTTGCTGATTCATTGGCGCCAGGGTGAGGACTGGTTTTGGGACACGCTGGTCGATGCTGATCCAGCCTCGAACAGCGCCAGCTGGCAATGGACGGCGGGATCTGGCGCCGATGCAGCGCCCTATTTTCGGGTCTTCAATCCGATCACTCAGGGCGAGAAATTCGACGCGACCGGCGCTTATGTCCGCAAATGGTGTCCCGAGCTCGCAAGTCTTCCGCGCAAGTATCTTTATCAACCCTGGGAAGCGGGTCCGCTGATCCTGCAAGAAGCCGGGATTACGCTTGGCGAAACATATCCGCATCCCATCGTCGAGCATAAACAAGGCCGCGCGCGCGCGCTGGCCGCCTACGAAACCCTCAAAGAAAGACGAGACGCAGCATGAAACGGATTGCAATCATTGGCGCGGGCATTTCCGGACTTGGCGCTGCGTATGCGCTAAAGGATACAGCCGACATCACCGTCTTCGAGGCGAATGATCGGGCGGGCGGCCATGCGCATACAATGGACGTGGATTATGACGGCACGAAGCTGAGCGTCGATGTCGGCTTCATTGTCTATAATGCGCTCAACTACCCCAATCTGATCGGCTTCTTTGATGCCCTCGGCGTTGCGACGGAAGCCAGCGATATGAGCTTCGCCGTCTCTAATCCCGATGGTTATGAATGGGCGTCGACCCTGAATGGCATCTTTGCCGATCGCCGCAATTTCTTCCGCCCGAAATTTCACAAATTCTGGCGCACAATCCTGAAATTCAACGACCTCGCGCGCACCGAATTGAACGCCGGCAAAATTGACGATATCTCGCTTGGTTTCTGGTTGCGAAATCATGGCTTCGATCAGGATTTCCTCGACAATTACATCCTGCCTATGGGCGGCGCGATCTGGTCGACACCAGAAGCTGAGATGCTGGATTATCCTGCGCGCAGCTTTTTTCAGTTCTTCGAAAACCACCGCCTCATGCACAAGGAACGCCCGAAATGGCGGACCGTTGCGGGGGGCTCGCGGACCTATGTGAATGCCATGTCGCGCCTTCTCGGTGCGCGCTTGAAGCTGGGCAAGGCCGTTAGCAATGTCGCCCCCTTTGGCGACAAAGTGCGGGTGACGCAGGCGGACGGTGAGACCGAAGTGTTCGATGATGTCATCCTGGCGACACATTCAGATACAAGCGGCGATTTGCTCGATCCGTCATATGAAGATCAACGTTTCCTCCTTCGCTCGGCCCGATACCGTTCGAACCAGATCTATCTACATCGAGACCCAAGCCTGATGCCAAAGCGTAAAGCGGCTTGGGCAAGCTGGAATGTGATCAAGCAGAATACCCCGGAAATGTGTCTCTCATATTGGATGAACAGGTTACAGAACCTGCCAATGGACAAGCCGCTTTTCGTGACCCTCAATCCGGAAACGCCGCCCGCTGAAGAGCTGACCTTCGCACAGATGGAAAAAGCGCATCCACAGTTTGACGCGCCTGCAGAAGCCGCGACACGCGCCATGAAGAGAGACCTCGGCAAAGACCATATCTGGCTCGCCGGGGCCTGGATGGGCAGTGGCTTTCACGAGGATGGCTTAAAGGCGGGACTGGCCTGCGCTTTGTCGCTTGGGGGTCAAGTTCCATGGGTCGCCGAGGGCGTCGAATTGGCAGCGCCAATGACCGAAGCAACAGAAAATGCTAAAGTGGCGATAGGAGCCATTTAGCCGTGACGGAGCAGCCTGCCCTTCGCCTTCTCAAAGGTCATACCGTGCACCAACGGTCGGTTCCGTTCACCCATCGATTCAAATATGGTCTCGGATTGATCGATATCGATATTGATCGCCTCAATGAGGCTGGCAAGGCGTCGCCGCTCTTCAATATTGATAAGACCGGCTTGTTTTCGTTCAATCGCTGCGATCATGCGCAAGGGCAAAAGAGCGATCTGCGCCCTTGGGCAGAAGCGGAGTTTAAGCGCGCTGGCATTGATATGTCGCGCGGCGCCATCCGCCTCGTGACCTTCCCGCGTCATGCTTTCTACAAGTTTGCGCCAATCTCTTTATGGCTTGGCCACGCCGCTGACGGCGCACTCAAAGGCATTCTCTACGAGGTCAATAACACTTTTGGCGAAACCCATGTCTACGCGGCCGCGACACCGGACTCAAACCGCCATACGCACGCCACTGACAAGGTCTTTCACGTTTCGCCTTTCTTTGATGTGTCCGGCGCTTATCAATTTACCCTAAAGTGGACCGATAACGGTCTCAATCTCGTTGTGGCGAGCATGAAGGATGGCGCCCAAACGCACGTCGCGACGATCAGTGCAAAGGCCTATCCGGCAACAACGACCGGCTTTTTGTCTCTGGCGTTCAGGAAACCGCTGTCCAGTCTGGGCGTCACCGCAGCGATCCATTGGCAAGCCCTGAAGCTATGGATCAAGGGCGCCAAATATCATTCAAAACCAAAGCAGTCATCCGTGCGTACAACGATTGCAACGCCAAGAAATGCTGCCACCAAAACAACACCCGTCGGGGAGACTATCGCATGAGCTTCACAACCCTGGATCACGCCATTGAGGATCAATCCAACCACATCCTCGCATCGTCTGAATCGCTACGCAAATTGACCGGTGTGCCGGCTGGATTTCGGCTGGCTGGGATGATGCTGTTGCGGGCCAGGCGCGGGACGATCCGGTTCGATCTGCCAGATGGTCGCCGGGTCTTATTTGATCACGGCGAAAAAGGCCCGAATGCCGTGGTCGAAGTGCATAAATTTGATTTTGCGCGACGCGCGGTCGCGGGCGGTGATGTCGGTTTTGCCGAAAGCTATATGGACCAGGAATGGTCGACACCGGATTTGACCTCTGTGCTCGAATTCTTCTCGGAGAATTTCGAAGCAGCAGGCCAACTCGCTGTCGGCGGTTTTATGGTTCGGATGGGCAATATGGTCCGACATGTGTTCAACCGGAATTCAAAAGCCGGATCCAAGCGAAATATCGAAGCGCATTATGATCTCGGAAATGAATTCTATGAACTCTGGCTGGACCAGACGATGACATATTCCTCGGCACTGTACACGGATAGCAATCTCGGCCTCGAGGCCGCGCAAAAGGCGAAATATGCCCGAATTGCTGACGAGCTCTCACTCGCGCCTGACAAATCCGTGCTTGAGATTGGCTGCGGTTGGGGCGGCTTTGCTGAATATGCCGCCAAGGCGCGCGGCGCAAATGTCACCTGTTTGACCATTTCACCGTCTCAGCGCGACTGGGCGTTGCAACGTATCCAGCGCGAAGGCCTTAGTGAGAAGGTCGATATCAAGCTGCAGGACTATCGCGATCATAGCGGGAAATATGATGGCGTCGCGTCGATCGAAATGTTTGAAGCGGTTGGAGAAAGCTACTGGCCAAGCTATTTTGCAAAAGTTGCTGAGAGCTTGAATCCAGACGCAAAAGCGGCGCTGCAAATCATCACCATTCAAGACTCGCTGTTCCCGCGCTATCGCAAACGCGCCGACTTCATCCAGCGTTACATCTTCCCTGGCGGCATGTTGCCAAGCGAGCTGGCCTTGCGCGAACAAGTGATGGATGCAGGATTACGCATTGAAAACACGCATTATTTTGGTCCGGATTATGCCAAAACGCTCCGTATTTGGGCGAAAGCGTTTGAGGAAAAATGGGGACAGATCCAGGCGCTTGGCTTTGACGAACGCTTCCGCCGCATGTGGAGGTTCTATCTTTCTTATTGCGAAGCAGGTTTCGACAATGGTCGGATCAACGTCGGACACTTCACATTGAACGGCGCCTGAGCGGGCGGCAATTCACTCGACCGGTAAAGCCTCTCTTTAGATATTCGATCTATAAGCTCGCCTGATTAGAGGAGTTTGTAGAGTATGTTGAACTGGCTGAAATCGATTTTACAAGTTGAACCCGCCCCACAGAAAACCATGGAATTGCAGGCCAAATTGTTGCCAACCAATGGTGCCCATTTGTTTGGCGAGGCCGAGTTCGAGACCTATGACAATGATGGTTGGGAGCTCGAAGCAGAAGTCGACTTCCGGAATGGCGAACGCCCCACGCCGCTCATCATGTATCTGAAAGGCAAGCCGGTCTTGAACCTGGCACCAGACCATGATGAATCCGAAGGCAAGCTGTCCTCACGTCGAGGCGACATTCTTGGCGTTACGCCATTGGAAGGCATGCCAATCGAGATCAAAATGGCCGGAGAAACCGTTCTTTCAGGCAAGTTTGAGCGTCATCCGCGCTTTCAGTAGACTGGATCAGTAAAGCTCGTTCAGGACATATTCGATGTCCTGACCGCGCACTTGAAAAGCCAACTTCACCCAACGCGACTGGGCATCATACCAGAGGTCGACCGTCAGGTCCGACTTCAGGCGGTAATGCGTGGCGGGCACCGCTTCTCCACCGACCATGACGGTGTCAGCGCCAATCGTCTCAACCTCAATATCGAGAAGCTCGCCTGTTTCTGTCGACAGCATCTGGTTCTGATAGACTTGCAACCTATTCCAGTGGCTGGACGGAATCGTCGTCAGTGGCAGCGTGCCTGTATATTTGGTGCTTTCTACAGCGAGCTCTCCATCCTCGGAGGTCGCCAATACAGTGCCCTTGCGCCCGTCGCTGTTTGACTTTCCAGACAAGGCGGTCAGTTGGCCATCCAACCAGTTCTCGACGCTATCGAGCCGATATTTGAACGCGGTAATAGGACCAAACTTCACTTGCAGATCGACATCTGTGGTGACCGTCAGGGCGCCGTTGTCAGAGCGTTCAAATGTCAGCAGGTGACGTCCAAAGGGTTTGCCTTTGCGCAGGACCGTGAAGTCGATCACAGCGCCGTCTGTCGCAACCCAAGGCGTTCGCAGGGATACGCTTTCAGCGGTTTCATCCGCGTTTGCGCTGACTGCGATAAAGGCCCCCAAAATGCCCGCAATCGCGGTTTTCAGCATTAGCTAAATCTCCAGAATGGCAACGCTTCTTGCGCCACATAGCAGATACACATCTCATTGCCGTGCGCCGCAGGCCGATGACGGACGCCCGGACGACCCAATACCAGGTCACCACGCTTATAAACGCCATGACCGTCTTCGAACTTGCCTTCCAGAACAACTGTGGCTTCCAGAGCTGAATGGCTATGCTCGGGCGCTGCTTGGCCGGGGTCTAGGCGCATGAGTTTGCCCTTGTCCTTGCCGCGCTTGGCGTAATGCACACCAGACAGTCCCTTTTTCCAAGGCACCGTGTCGAAGTCTCCCACAGCCAGTTCCAGCGCTTCCGGCAAACATTCATGCTCCAGCGCGCGCGCTTCATTGGCCCAAAGCCCGACAGCATCACGCGTGGCCTGCCAAATATCTGCAGTCTTATGCCCCTGTTCGGACAGTAGAATATGCAGCTCAGCCGCCAGTGCCATGTCCGTGGAAAGGGCTCCACTCGCATGGTCCAGCATAAAGGCGTGATAAGCGTCGGAATTCATTCAGCAAAACTCACAAAACTGTTCTATTGGGTTTTACGCAAGGAATCCCCAACTGGATCA
>JBCCDZ010000203.1:0-6001 GCA_039030525.1 Pseudomonadota bacterium
CGCGCTCGCAAACTCGCTCGGAAGCGCGCCCAGCGTGAGGGGCTCGTTTAAACGACCCGCTGACAGACTGAACGAAACCCCCGTGCTTTCGGCGCGGGGGTTTTTCTTTGCGGCGAAGCATCACGCCTTGATTCCTCACATTTCAATCGATCTACACGCACGTATATGTTACTTGGAGTGTTGTTCGAGGGACTAGCCATCTGGATCACCACCCCATATTCTTTCGACCATACCGAACGCGCGTTGGAGACATTTCGTTCATGACCCAGATCCCCGCTTTTGCTGCTGTCTCGCGGTCGTTTGGCTATCTTCGCGGCCTGCGGATCAAAGACAAGAAATTGCACGTGGCTCATCCACGGGCGCGCATCTCACTTGATCATTCATTCTTCAAGAGTGTTTTCAGCGGCGTGCAATTGTACGCCTATTTCGTTGTCGTCAGCGCTTTGCGGTTGTTTAGAAGCCCGGGGGAACGCAAGACGATTGCCTTCTATCCGCACAGCGCCCCACCCTGGTACAATATTTGGCTGGTGTCACAGATCAGCGACTTGAAAATCACATCAGATGTGGACACGGCTGACACGATTTTCGTTTTTGAAGACGAAACCTATTCCAGCTCTGCCAGGCGTTTGACGCAAAACCAGCGGCAACGGGCGCTGAATCACCGCATCGAAGACATTTCGAAAACCCATGTCGGCACCGTATTTGAGAAAGTCTTTGGCTATTCGCTGACCGTCGACCCGCTCACCTATGAGGGCGAGGCGGTTTGCAAATCCGATCTTAACGGTACCCATGACGGTAAAATTGTTGCATGCCCCATTCCGGCGCAAGACCTTGAAGAAGGCGCCATTTACCAACGCTTTATCGATAGCGCTAATGATGGTGAGCGCAGCGAAGATCTGCGGACCGCAATCGTAAAAGGCGCTATCCCCACCGTGTTTCACAAATTCAAAGCCTTGGACGCACGCTTCGGCACCAGCTATTTGCACACCGATGTGCGCGCCGCGAATGACGTGTTCACGTCAGACGAGCAAAGTCTGATTGCTGAATTTTGTCGGGAAATTGGACTCGATTTTGGCTGTATCGACATCATGCGAGATATCAAAGATGACCGCATCTACATCGTCGATGTGAACAAGACTTGCATGCCGGTTCTGTCGCTGAGCTTTAAACAGCAAATGAAAGCGCTCCGCCTGATGGGAGGATCGCTGCGCGCAGCGATCACGGAGGAATAGAATATGGCCGTGCGGCAATACATTCAGGATTTTTTCTGTGCGACCTGGTCAAGCCGTCGCAAATTGAACCGCGATGAGCTGACCCGGGCTCTGAATCATCGCAGTCACCGGCGTTGGATGGTTCGCTATCTTGAGCGTAAGTCTAATCTTGCGCGATTGAACCTGATTGTATGGCTCAGTTTCATCATCGACTGGTGCGAACATCACATGAATTTCCGGACCAAACGGACATTGAACGAGGCGTGGCTGTCCGCGCCTAAGCAGGCGCTTGAACATGCCCGACAGGCCTTACTGCATGATGCGAGAGAGGTCCGTGAAGACGGTCTCGCCATCCTTGCCTATTTCGAAGATGTCAGCAGTTTGAGCCTGATCAGATCCTTATTCGATCATGACGATCCGCAAACCCGTTATCAGGCCCAATTGGCCGCCCGCGCGATTGAACAGAAACGCCCGCTCATCTTTGTTGCGCCGCAATTTGCTAGCCGAATTAGCTGACCATCACGGCCTGCGATAGGCGTGGCGTCAAAGCCGTCTTCCGCATCGACGTATCACCTCCCCTTTGCAATCTGTGTGATCACCCTCATATAGGCGGCTGCCAGATTGAGGAGCTGTCATGAGCCTGCGTGTTGCGATCCAAACCGATCCTTTAGAAACCGCCAATGTCGACTCCCATACGACATTCGCGCTGGCTGAGGCCGCGCAAAACATCGGCGCGCAGCTATTCGAGTACCAACCTGAAGATCTGACCTATCGCGAAGATCGCATCACCGCTTATGCCCGGCCGATGAAAGTTCAACGCGTGGCGGGGACACCGGCGCTGTTCGAAGATCGCGTAACGCTTGATTTGCGCAATGATGTCGATGTCGTCCTGATGCGACAGGACCCACCTTTCGACATGGCCTATATCACCGCCTGCCATATTCTCGAGCTGCTCAAGCCCGATACGCTGGTCCTCAACGATCCTGAACATGTCCGCTCAGGTCCAGAAAAGCTCTACCCCCTCTTAAAACCCGAATTCATACCGCCAACTCTGATTTCCAGGGACAAAGCTGAGATCGCAGCGTTTCGAGATGACCACCGAGATGTGATCGTCAAACCGCTTTACGGCTTTGGCGGTGGCGACGTCTTCCGCGTCAAGCCCGAAGACAGCAATTTCAGCCCGCTCATCGACCTGTTCCTTGGACGCACGCGCGAGCCGCTTATCGTGCAAGCTTTCCTGCCGGCCGTGGTCGATGGCGACAAACGGATTATTCTCATCGATGGTGAGGTTGTCGGCGGTTTCAACCGTATCCCGATAAAGGGACATGCGCGATCGAACCTTGCTGTCGGGGGAACGGCTGAGCCGAGTGACCTCAGCGCGGCAGATCTCGCTATCTGTGCGGCCATAGGCCCTGACCTGAAGGCGCGCGGGCAAGTTCTGGTCGGACTTGATGTGATTGGCGGGCGATTGACCGAAGTCAACAATACGTCACCGACCGGCGTTCAGCAGGTCCGAGACTTTACAGGACGCGATCCAGCGGCGATGTTCTGGCAGGTGGTGCAAGACAAGCTTGCCAACCGATAACCTGATGGTCAAAAATGGAGCCATGATGATGAAAGCTCTTTCTATTGCCGCGCTGTTCACCCTGGGCGTTGCTGGCACGGCGTGTTCGCAAGCCAATGAAACCGCTCCGGACGACGCCACAGCCGCAGCAGAACAGGTTGAAACCACTGACGCAGCGCCTGAAGTGAGTGGTAGCTTCAATCTCGGTCTGCCGACCGAAACGGCGGCGGCCCCGGATGTTGGTGGCAGTTTCAACCTCGGCTTGCCTAATGAAGCACCTGCGAGCACAGCAGGATTCAATCTCGGCACAGATGTTGCGGCCTCGAACGGTCTTGCAGAACTTCCTGAAATCGCAGCCCCGATCGACGCCGAAAGTGCGCCAGAAACGGCTGAAGACGACGAGCCAGTCATTCGACTTGAATAAAGAATAGAGTCGTTCTTTATCTGTTCTATGCTTTCTGTTACAGAGTATCAGAAAGTATAGAATCAGTATGGTCGCAAGAATAACAACTTTTGCCTTTGAGGGTATCGAGGCTGCTCCCGTTGATGTGCAAGTGCACATGACCGGCAGCACCCAGCCCTATTTTATGATTGTAGGCCTGCCCGACAAAGCTGTCGGAGAGAGCCGCGAACGCGTGCGCGCAGCGTTCAGCGCGATTGGCCTGGCGCTGCCGCCCAAGCGAATCACAGTCAATCTCGCGCCGGCTGACCTGCCGAAAGAAGGCAGCCATTATGATCTCGCAATCGCGCTCGGCATCATGTCTGCCATGGGTGTATTCCCCCCCGATGTGCTGGACGGTCACGCGGCGCTGGGGGAGCTGTCGCTAGATGGTCAGCTTGGACCGACGCTGGGTGTGTTGCCCGCAGCAATCAAAGCGCTGGAACTCGACATGCGGCTGATCTGTCCAGAGATCTGCGGGTCAGAAGCGGCCTGGGCCGGAGAGGGCAATCTTGCCGCGCCAAACCTGCTCAGTCTGATCAATCATTTTACCGGACGCACACAATTGTCCTGCCCGCCGCCCGGCGCCATGGCAGAGGTTCAAGATCCGCTTGATCTGCGTGATGTGAAGGGTCAGGACGGGGCTAAACGTGTGCTCGAAATTGCCGCTGCCGGGGGGCATAATCTGCTATTCTGCGGTCCGCCGGGATCGGGCAAGTCGATGCTGGCCAAAAGGTTGCCTGCATTATTGCCGCCATTGTCTGCGAAAGAGCTACTGGAAGTGTCGCAAATCCAGTCTGTGTCTGGTCTGTTGGAACGCGGACAATTGTCTCATTCGCGCCCCTTTCGAGCGCCGCATCATTCTGCGTCAATGGCAGCTTTGGTGGGCGGCGGCATTCGGGCGCGTCCGGGCGAGGTTTCGCTGGCGCATCATGGCGTCCTTTTTCTGGATGAGTTGCCTGAGTTCACAGCACAAGTCCTGGATAGTCTGCGCCAACCCTTGGAGGATGGCGAAGTGACTATTTCGCGGGCCAATCGGCATGTGAAATATCCAGCTCGGTTTCAGCTTATCGCAGCGATGAACCCTTGCCGATGCGGCGGCACGGTCGACAACCGTCCATGTCTGAAGGGACCGCGCTGTGCGCAACAATATCAAGCGCGCCTGTCTGCCCCGTTCATCGACCGAATTGATCTTTTCTATGACACACCAGCCGTCACCGCCGAAGACTTGACCGGACCCTCGGCAGAAGAAGGATCGGCAGAAGTGGCACATCGTGTCGCCCGCGCCCGCGCCATTCAAGCAAATCGCTATCAACAGACCGACGCCAGGTTGCAGCGCTATCTCAATGTCGATGCCAGCGTTGATCTGCTTGGCAGGATTGCCTGCCCGGATAGCGCAGGTGAGCGCCTGCTACGAGATGCGGCCAAAGCCCTGTCGCTATCGGCACGGGCCTATCACCGGGTCCTGAAAGTGGCCCGCACCATCGCCGATCTGGAAGCCTGTGAAGATATTCGGCGCATCCATATCGCCGAGGCGCTGTCATATCGCCGTCGGCCCCTGGATGCAGCCGAGTCGCACACCCCGGATCGCCTGAATTATTGAGCCGCGCCATTAAGCAAATCCTCAATGCCTTATGCGATAGACACAGGGATGAGCGAGAAGAATACAGATCAGAGCGCCGAACAGGCTTTTCTGGCAACAGCAAGCCATGAAATCCGGACCCCGCTAAACGGTATCCTCGGTATGGTATCGCTATTGCTGGAAACAGATTTGAACCCGTCGCAACGCGAATATGCCGACGCCATTCGCAATTCCGGTGAGCGATTGCTGGATCTGTTGAACAATGTCCTCGATTTCGCACGACTTGATGCCGGCTCGATCGAGCTTTCGAATGATGTTTTTCGCCCCACGGCGATGGCCCGCGAAGTCGTGGAACTGCTATCGTCCAAGGCGCACGGGCGCGGCCTGGACATCGCGTTGCGCTGCCAAACTGATCGGGCACTGACCCTGTTCGGAGATTCCGGTAAGACGCGACAAATCCTGTTCAACCTGCTCGGCAATGCATTGAAGTTTACCGATGAAGGCGCCGTCATGGTGGACCTGGATTATCAGGACGGTGCGCTCTGCCTCGACATCTATGATACCGGGCCGGGTATTACCGATGCGGACCAGAACAGCCTGTTCAAAGCTTTTCAACAAATTAGCCACGAGGACGCGCAAAAGGATGGCGGCGTTGGCCTTGGCCTCGCCATCGTCAAGCGCATTTGCGACGCCATGGGCGGTGAGATCTTGATTTCCAGCTCGATCGGCATTGGCACATGTTTCCGTGTGCGCCTGCCTTTCAAAAAAGTTGCCCCGAAAGAGCGTTTCCCGGCCAATGACGCGATTGATGGCCGTATCGCCTTGGTCGGTTTGCCGACAGGTACCGCATTATCTGCAACGGCCACGCTCGCTCGCGCCGGGGCCCACGTGCTGAATGTGGTCCCGCCAGAAGCCGCCTTGAAAATGAAACCCAAACTTATCCTGGCGAATGCAGACTTGCCCGAGCGCACATTGAAAACCTTGTGCCGCGCAGCCCCTACCCTGATCGTGCTCCGCCATGAAGATCGCGCAGAGATGCCCCGGTTCCGCACCATTGGGGCTGCAGGCTGGCTCATCCGTCCATTGCGCGCCGCGTCGGTGATCGAGCGCGTCGGCCTGGCAATTGCCGGTGGACAAGCCGGCGAGACAGAAACATCGGAATCCGGGTCCGGGCACGTTCTGATCGCTGACGACAATCCGATTAA
>JBCCDZ010000204.1:0-5976 GCA_039030525.1 Pseudomonadota bacterium
GCCGGAAATGTGACAGCCTGGACAGGTTTCGCGAATGATCTTGGTCGCTTCGATAAAATCGACGGCGTAATTATTGTGCTCTTCAATCCCGGTCGCGACGGCGAAAATGTTCGGGTCGAAAATGATGTCCTCGGGCGGAAAGCCAACTTCTTCGGTGAGGATCTTGAAGGCGCGCTGGCAGATTTCAATCTTGCGCGGGGCGGTGTCGGCCTGGCCGACCTCATCGAACGCCATGACCACAATTGCCGCGCCATAAGACAGGCATTTGCGGGCCTGCTCGCGGAACTGGTCGAGGCCTTCTTTCATTGAGATCGAGTTGACCACGGCCTTGCCCTGCACGCATTTCAGGCCGGCCTCGATGACCTCCCATTTGGAGCTGTCAATCATGACGGGCACGCGGGCAATGTCGGGCTCAGCGGCGATGAGATTGAGGAATGTGGTCATCGCCGCGGCGCCGTCCAGCATGCCCTCATCCATGTTCACATCGATAATCTGTGCGCCATTCTCAACTTGCTGACGCGCAACTTCGACGGCGGTGGCATAGTCGCCATTCGCGATCAGTTTCCGAAACCGGGCCGAACCGGTCACATTGGTGCGTTCGCCAATATTGACGAAACTAGTAGAGGCGGAAGTGGTCATTTATTATTTGTCCCGAGAATCAAAGGGTCCGCATTGCCAATGAAAACTGGCATCCATGGCGGCTGGCTGATGCCGCAACCGCCATGGGTCCCAGCTTTCGCTGGGAAATCGGATAAAGGCGTGACCGCGCATCAAACTTCCAAAATCGTCTCAAAGCTGCCGATCAGCATGCGCGCGCCATCAAATGGCATCGTCATGTCTTCATCATTAAATACCGGGTCGGCCATGCATTGTTCCATACCCTTTTCGCGTGCGTCTTTGGACGGCCATTCGATCCACGAAAAGACGATGACTTCGCCAGGCTTGGCTTTCACGGCCAGCGGAAAGGAGGTCACCTCGCCGTCCGGCACCTCATCGCCCCAATTGTCCATGATGCGCAGGGCGCCATATTTCTTGAAGACCGGGCCGGTGACGCGGGCATGTTCGAGATAGGCTTCCTTATTCTCCACCGGCACGGCGGCGACAAATCCATCAATATAGGTCATTAGCTGTCCTCCCGAACGAGGCCTTTCAGGCCATCAATGCTTTCCGCGTTTTTCTCATACCGGCTTTCAACCCATTCGTCGGTCGACTTGTTGTCGACATAGCGGGTGAGCTGGTCGCGCTCGCCTTTAAACTCATAGAATGGCACGCCCCAGCCGCAGCTGTCCTGGATCCGGTTCAGTTTCACTTTGAAGACGCCCCGGGCCCGCTCAAAGCCAGGAAAGAGCGCGAGCATGTCATCCCATTCGGCATGGTGCGGGTTGATTACTTCGCCAGTGCCGAACAATCGCAAGATATTGGCCGGGCCTTCAAACGCACAGAACATGATGGTGATGCGGCCATTTTCCTGCACATGGGCTTGGGTCTCGATGCCAGAGCCACCAAGGTCGAGCCAACAAACGGTGGTATCATCAATCACTTTGAAGGCGTCATAGCCTTTAGGAGACAGGTTGATGTGGCCATCACCGGATAGCGGCGCCGAAGCGACGAAAAACAGCTTCTGCTTCTCAATGAAATTGATGATGCGATCATCAAGTTTATCATAGACTTTCATGGGCGACCTCCTGCTTGTTCAATGTCCTTATGATGCCAGTTCGAACGGCTCGAGGCCAGACAGGCGCATGGTGTTTTTAGTCTCGGCAATCTCGCGTGGTTTGACGCCTTCAATGGCTTTGGCGAGGGCGGCGACGTGCGGCGGTGTGGTGCCGCAACAGCCGCCAATAATGTTGACGATCCCGTCTTCTGCCCAGCCGCTCAGCTTGCCCGAGGTCTGGTGCGGTTCTTCATCATACTCGCCCATCTCATTCGGCAGACCGGCATTCGGATAGGCCGCGACCAGCGTGTCCGAAATCCGCGACAGCGAGGCAATGTGCGGGCGCATCAACTCGGCACCGAGCGCGCAATTGAAACCAATTGCAAACGGCTTGGAGTGGCGCACGGAATTCCAAAACGCTTCCACCGTCTGGCCAGAGAGGGTGCGTCCAGAGCGGTCGGTGATCGTGCCCGAAATCCAAAGCGGCAGCGCGTCCATGCCCTCGGCTTCGAGATCCATTTTGGCTTTGATCGCTGCCTTGCAGTTCAGCGTGTCGGTGATCGTCTCGACCAGATAGAGGTGCACACCGCCATCATTGAGTGCTTTGATCTGTTCACGATAGGCTTGATAGACTTGGTCAAACACGACTTCACGTGCACCGGGATCATTCACGTCCGAGCTCATCGAGAGCATTTTATTGAGCGGTCCGATCGAGCCGGCAGCGAAGCGAGGTTTGTCGGGGGTTTTCGCCGTCCAAGCGTCAGCGGCTTCTCGCGCCAGGCGGGCCCCTTCTAGATTGATGTCGATGACATCCTGCAAGTTCAGATCGTAATCATCCTGCGCAATCGTGGTGGCCGAGAACGTATTGGTCTCTGTGATGTCGGCGCCAGCTTCAAAATAAGCATCATGCAAATGCGTCACCCGGTCCGGCCGCGTCAGGCAGAGAATGTCATTATTGCCTTTCATTTGGCCAGGATAAGTCTCCAGTGTGAAACGGTCGCCGCGAAAATCTTCTTCGCTAAGCCCCATACGCTGGAACATCACGCCCCAGGACCCGTCGAGCAGCAAGACGCGCTGTTTGGCAGCAGCATGGAGGGCGGCGATACGGTCTTTTCTTTGGGTCATACGGTGAGTGCTTTCGGTTTCAGCCCCAGCAAGCGGCACGTCGAAATGGCAAGGCTGGCGCGGTTCAGCGTGTAAAAGTGGAAATCCTCGACATCATGCTCTGACAATTTGTGGCACAGCTCAGCCGCGACATTAGCGGTGATCAGTTCGCGCGTTTCAGGATCGTCATCAGTGCCTTCATACAATTCATGCAGCCAATTCGGCACGCTGGCTTTGACGACTTTCGCCATGCGGGCGAGGCCATTGAAATTCGGCTGTAACATAATTCCAGGCACGAGTGGCATGGTTACGCCGCCCGCAACAGCGCGATCGCGGAACTCCAGAAAGACATCTGGTTCGAAGAAGAATTGCGTAATGGCGCGATCAGCGCCGGCATCCTGTTTGGCTTTCAGGAAGGCGATATCTTCATCCCAGCCAAGGCTGTCTGGATGACGTTCAGGATAGCAAGAGACGCTGATCTCAAATCTTGCGCCAGGCGCGATATCATAGTCGCGTATGCCCTGGATCAGATCGACACTGTCTTTGAACCCGCCTGGGTGTTGTTCGAATTTCTCGCCCATGCCGGCCGGCGGATCGCCGCGCAGGGCCACCAAGTGACGCACGCCAGCTTGCCAGAAATCGGTGGCGACTTGCAGAACTTCTTCCTTTGTGGCGCTGACACAGGTCAGATGTGCCGCCGGGGCGAGGGGTGTGTCCTGGGCAATCTTGGCGACGGTTTTTTGCGTGCGATCGCGGGTCGACCCCCCCGCGCCATAGGTCACAGAGACGAAATTTGGCGCCATGGGAGAAAGACGCGCGACGGACTCCCACAGCTTCGCTTCCATCTTGTCCGTCTTGGGTGGAAAGAACTCAAACGAAACGTTCGGGGCAGGCGTCTCCTGCTGAGCGGCGACAGCGAGCGTATTCATGCGGCTTGTTCCTGTTGATTTGCGGGGCGTCCGGCGGACCAGATCAGGACGCTCAAGCCTTGGTCGAGCGACGCCGGAGGATCTAGTCGGGTAGGCGCCTGAAGGGCCAGACCGACTGCATCGGCCCAAGCCGCCATATCGTCTTCGCGAATACCTAAACGACGGTGTCCCTGGCTTTCGCGTAAGAATTCGAGGTCGTGCGGGGCAAAATCGACGACCAATAATTGCCCGCCGGGTTTGAGGATGCGCGCCGCTTCGGCGAGCACATCTTCCGGCTGTTCGAGATAGTGTAGCACCTGGTGAACAATGACGAGATCAGCGCTATTGGCTTCAAACGGCGTGTTGGCAACATCGCCTTGCCGGACACGGGCATTGCGCAGTTCTGCGCGATTAAGATTGGCGCGTGCGACGGTCAGCATGTGATGGGACATGTCGAGCCCCTCTGCATCCTGCGCGCGGGGCGCCAGCAATGCCAACATGCGACCGGTGCCGGTGCCGAGATCGACCACGCGTTCGAACTTGCGGTCGCCAATATGTTGTAAAATGGCGGCTTCAATGTCAGCTTCTGGATAATGAAGCGCTCGCAATTTGTCCCAGCTTTCAGCAATGTTGGAGAAATAGGACTCAGCCGATACGGCGCGTTCGCGTCTGACATTCAGAAGCGCCGCGGCGTCCTGATCAAACGGAGCGGCATTCAAATCCAGTTCGGCAAATAACGCGTTCAAGACCCGCCCGGACCAATCTCGGGCGCGCGCGCGGTAGAACACCCAGGACCCTTCCGGCAGGCGCTCCACCAAGCCAGCATTGGTCAAAGTTTTCAAATGATGCGATAAGCGCGGCTGACTTTGATCCAAAATCTGCACCAGTTCGCCAACAGCAAGGTCGCCGCGCCGCAATAATGCAAGAATGCGCAATCGGGTCGGTTCTCCGGCCGCTTTCAAAGCGTCGACAAGTATGCTTGGGCTTGACGTCATAAATCATATAAACGATCATTTATATGATTAGCAAGAGCGAAATCGCTTAGCCAGCAATCTGTCGGTGAAAAATGTGCTCAGACGGACACAGTTTTCGACCATGTCTGAATATTCACATTAGGTTTATTTGATTTGTTGCATATCTGCCCTCATATCGCCTGCCGATAAGAAGGACGGGATAAATGCGATTAGCGAGTGTACTGACAACATCACTCCTTGCCGTGACAGCATGTGCCACGACGCCGATTGAAGACGCGTCACCGACAGCGGTCTACGACCCGCTGGAAGGCTGGAACCGGCAGGTTTATGCGTTCAATGACGGTGTTGACCGGGCGGTTCTGGAGCCGGTGGCCAAGGGCTATCGCGCGGTGACCAATGAGCCTGTGCGAGGCGGCGTTTCGAATTTTTTGAGCAACCTCAATCAGCCGGTAGTGTTCGCGAACACTGTTTTGCAGGGTAAGCCACTCGCGTCGCTCGACACCGCGACCCGGTTTTTCGTCAATTCAACAGTCGGTGTTGCCGGCATCTTTGATGTCGCAACGGCCTTGGAAGTTCCGCGGCACCGCGAAGACTTTGGCCAGACGCTTGGCGTTTGGGGCGTGCCAAACGGCCCGTACATCGTTCTGCCCTTCCTTGGATCCTCGAATTTGAGAGACACGGTTGGGTTCGGCGTCGACAATGCGTTTGACCCGCTCAATTATACCCAATTCGAAGGCGACACTGCGTTTCGTGCGACGCGTCAGGTCGTCAATGTCGTCTCGGTTCGTGAGAATCTGATTGAAGCGGTCGAAATCCTGCGTGATCAACCCGAACCGTATGTTGCGTTGAGACGAAATTATACACAACAAAGAGACGCCGCCATTCGTGACGGCCGAGAGCAAGAAGACCCGTTCAAAGATTTGCCTGATTTCGATGATTATGATTTCGGCGATGGGGAAGAATTCGAGTAACAGGAATAAGACCATGATCTCTCGGAAATTGATTTTGTCGGCCGTCATGCTCGCTGCGAGCGCGCTCCCAGCCTTTGCGGATACGCAAACAGAAGAATATGTTCGCACCAATGCGAACGAAGTATTGGCGTCACTGAACGCGCCGGACCTCTCGCCTGCGGAGCGCCGCGCGCAGTTCCAGACTTATATGGACGAGTTCACCAATCTGGACGCCGTCGCCAAGTTTGTGATCGGCAAATATGCGAAGCGCTTTTCAGACGAAGAGATGGAAGCCTATCTCACGACGTTTCGGTCCTATGCTCTGGCGGTCTACGAATTTTATTTCAACGAGTATCGTGGCCAGGACGTGAAAGTGACCGGCTCAA
>JBCCDZ010000205.1:0-5957 GCA_039030525.1 Pseudomonadota bacterium
GAACTTTGGAAAATGGCGCGAAAGTTGAAACACATCTCGTCACAAAACCGGCTTCATGATCTTTGATGAGTGTTAGGCTGTTACTTTAGTAAATTTCGTACCAGATAGGTATGATACATCTTTGGAGGCACGGAAGTCGATGAAATTGTTTGGCATTTCCCGAAATGCACTGGTTGCTGGTTTGGTTGGAGCAGGCGCGATGGGCGCGTTTCTACTTGGGCCGCAATTCCCGAACGCCGACGCAAATCCGATCACGCTCGAAGCGCCAAATGGTGCGCCGGTCTCATTCGCTGATTTGATTGAACAAGTCAGCCCGGCTGTGGTCGGCGTCCGCGTGCGGACGGAAATTGAAGTCAGCGATCGTGAATTGACGGATCGCGAGCGGTTCCTGGAGCAATTCGGCCTGATCCCGCCGCAAGATGAGCCCGGACCCCGCGAAGGCTTTGGCCAGGGCTCTGGTTTTTTCATTTCGGAAACCGGCCACATCGTCACCAATAATCACGTGATCGACAATGCCGTAGAGATTGAAATCCTGACTGATGCCGGCGAAACGCTTGAGGCGGAACTGGTCGGCACAGATGCCGAAACCGATCTCGCTGTGCTGAAAGTCAAAGATGCTGGCACCTATCCTTATGTCGATTTCGGCTCTTCAAAAGCGTTGCGTCGCGGCGATTGGGTCGTTGCGGTTGGCAGCCCACTTGGTTTCTCCGGCACCGCGACAGCCGGCATCGTTTCCGCAGTTGGCGAGCCGGGTGATCTGCGCCGGTCGCAATCTTATACCGACTATTTGCAAATCGACGCGGCGATCAATCGCGGCAATTCCGGTGGCCCGACCTTTGACATGAATGGACGCGTAGTCGGCGTGAATACCTGGATCGCGTCAACCACCGGCGGGTCTATTGGTCTTGGCTTTGCTATTCCAGCGGAACTCGTCGACCAGGTCACAACGACGCTGATTTCAGATGGCCGCGTGTCGCGCGGTTGGCTTGGGGTCACGATCGGCAATGTCACCGAGGACACTGCTGAGGCGCTTGATCTGACCGAAGCCAGAGGCGCGATTGTCTCGCAAGTCACACCAGACAGTCCAGCCGAATCATCCGGTCTGGAGCGCGGCGACATTATCGTTCGGATCAATGGCGAGACGGTTGATGATGCGACCTCGACCACACGCGTCGTTGGCGCGCTGGCCGCTGGCTCGCGCAACCGATTTGAGATCATTCGCGACGGCGATCGTCAGACGATCAACGTCCGGGTTGGCGAACGCCCGGCCAATCTTGGTCAGATCCTGAATGGTCCGACCCCGGAACCGGAACCCGAGTCAACAGAAGGCGATGAAGGTCCTCTGGGTGTCTCGTTGAAGCCATTGGACGGCGACGCGCGGGATGGCCTTAACTTGCAACGCGGTGAAGAAGGCTTGCTGGTCACCGGGATTGATGAAGACAGCCCGCTCTATGATGCCGGTATTCGCGAAGGCATGGCATTGCTGGATATTAACAACAAGAAACTCGACACAATCAGTGCCTTAGAGCAAGAATTGGACGAGGCACGTGAGGATGGCAAGGATCGCGTATTGATCGCCGTCCAGACTGAACGGGGGACAAATTTCGTTACAGTCGACGTGAGTGAAGACGAGTAAACTGAGGGAGATGTGTCCATGCACGTCCTGGTAATCGAAGATGATCTTGAGCACGCAGAGTTCATCGAAAAAGTCCTATCTGAAGCCGGTCACAGCGTAGAGACCGCAGAAGATGGATCGGGTGGACTAAGCCGCGCGCGCGAAGATCAATTCGATGCACTGGTGGTCGATCGCATGCTTCCGGAAAAGCCGGGTCTGCAACTGGTCGAAGAGTTTCGCAATGGCGGCGGTACGACACCTGCCTTGTTCCTTTCAGCGCTTTCGGACGTCGACAATCGCGTCGAAGGTTTGAAAGTCGGGGCGGACGATTACCTTGCCAAACCGTTCGCACCAGAAGAATTGGTCGCCCGCGTCGAAGCGCTCGGCCGTCGCCAGGTCACTGGCGAGCCGCCGGTCACTGTGTTGCGCGTCGGCGATCTGGAAATGGATTTGCTGAGCCGTAAAGTGATGCGCGGCGAAACCAAGATCGACCTGCAGCCTCGGGAATTCAAACTGCTTGAATATCTGATGCGTCATGCCGGTCAGACCGTGACCCGGACCATGCTGCTCGAAAAAGTCTGGAATTATCATTTCGACCCCCAGACCAACGTGATTGATGTCCATATCTCGCGTTTGCGGGCTAAGATTGACAAGGAATTCGAGCACCAGCTCTTGCAGACAGTGCGCGGCGCAGGTTACTGCCTGCAGGCATGAAATCTGGCCCATTCGCGTTTGTCCGAACGACCACGTTTCGGCTCGCGCTCGTTTATTCGATCCTGTTCGCGCTGTTTTCAGCCGGACTGCTCGCCTATCTATTCCAGGCGACCGTCGGCGAGATGCGGGCAGAATCCAAGACACGCTTAGAAGCCGAATTACGCACCCTCGCGGCCGCCTGGAATACGGGCGGCCCGACTCGTTTGGAACAATCGGTTCTCGAACGCGTTTTGGTCGATTTGCGCGACTTCACTTACCAATTGGAAGACGTCAACGGGCGGATCATTATTGGCGATCTCCCACGCATGCCGTTAGAGCCACTGAACGAGATCGGCGTCTCGCGTGAAGGCACCTTCGAAATCGAACGCTTTGGACCGCAAGGCGGCGCCGAAATTACGCCCATTCAGGCGCTGATCGTCCGATTGGGCGATGAAAGTGTGCTGCTGGTCGGCATCAAGATGGATGAACGCTTGCGGCAGGTGAATCGGATCACGCGCGCGGTTTCGACCGCGGCGCCGATTGGATTTCTGCTGGCGCTCTTTGGCGGGTTTTTCAGTGCGCGCTACGCCGCCTCTCGGGCGGAGTCACTCACCAAGACCGCGCAAGGCGTGATGTCAGGAGACTTGTCCCTGCGCGCGCCCGTCGGAGGCTCTGGTGACGAGTTTGATCGTCTCGCTGAACAACTCAATGCCATGCTGGCAAAGCTCGAGACACTGATGGCAGCAACCCGCCATGCCGGCGACTCGATCGCACATGATTTACGCTCACCGCTCTCGCGTCTGCGCAACCAGTTAGAAGCGCGCCTGCGCGGACCGATCGATGAGATCACCGCACGCGAAACGCTCGGCGAAACCGTGGAGGAAGTTGATCGCGTGCTCGCGACCTTCAACGCTATTTTGCGTCTATCCCGCGTCAATGCCGGGGCAGAAGGCACGCTAACGCCGCTCGACCTCAGCGAGCTGAGCGAGGAATTGGCGGAGTTGTTTGAACCTGCCTGTGAGGATGCGGGCATTGTGTTCACATCCGAGATTGCGAAAAAGCTGGAACTGCCGGGCGACCGAACACTTCTGGCGCAAGCGATTTCCAACTTGTTGGACAATGCCGTCAAATACACGCCATCCGGCCAGTCGATCATGTTCACGGTCGCGCGCAAAGATGGCCGGATCTCTATTTCGGTCGAGGATACCGGCCCCGGAATTCCAGAAGAAGACTTGGAACGGGTGAAAGAGCGTTTTGTGCGTCTCGACGAAGCGCGAACGCATACGGGCTCTGGCTTGGGCCTGGCTCTGGTGGATGCCGTGGCGGAATTGCATTCCGGATCCTTCACCCTGACTCGCGGGACGGACGATATTGGACTAAAAGCGACTCTGTCATTGTCTGCTAAAGGATAGAATTCCGCTTGTTTCGCCTGCGCGCCCTTTCCGATCGCCCGGATGAAGCGATCCGCATCGCTGCAGAACACGCGCCCTATTTGGCGAAATTGCAAACGCGCGAGATCGACCTCACAGCGCCGGATCAGGTGATCGCTGCGGCGCATGATTTGTGTGCGGGCGTAAGCGAAACGCCGGACCAGGTCATGACGACCTTGCGAACCGCCAAAGCGATGGCGCATCTGGCGATCGCGGCAAACGATTTAAGCGGGCAGGCGGGGCTTGCTGAGACCACGGCGGCGATCACTGATTTTGCGGATCGCGCAGTCCAGACCGCGCTGGCATCGGCGCTGTATGAGCGCGATCTTAAGCAAACGGGCCTGTTCGTCATCGCGCTTGGAAAGATGGGCGCGCATGAGTTGAATTACTCCAGCGATATTGATGTTGCAGCTTTTTTCGATCCGGACCTGTTTGAAGGCGGTGCGCGCGAGCCTG
The DNA here is from genome assembly GCA_039030525.1 of Pseudomonadota bacterium. Taxonomy (GTDB): domain Bacteria; phylum Pseudomonadota; class Alphaproteobacteria; order Caulobacterales; family Hyphomonadaceae; genus Henriciella. The sequence continues at coordinate 4,195 of JBCCDZ010000205.1, forward strand.
CGACAGCAGCATCATGGACCATCCAGCAAGCGGCAAGGACCCTGTCCGATCGGACTTCGGATGGTTATGTCTTTCGCACAGATCTCAGGCTGCGCCCGGACCCGAGCTCAACGCCCGTCGCGGTCTCCACCCGGCGCGCTGAGCTTTACTATGAGAGTGTCGGCCAGAATTGGGAGCGTATGGTTTGGATCAAAGGCCGTCCATCGGCTGGCGATACCGACGCGGCGTTGAGATTTCTCGAGACGATGCGTCCGTTCGTTTGGCGTCGGCATCTTGATTATTGGGCAATATCGGACGTCCATGCGATTAAGGATATGATCAATGCCAAGGCTGGCGACAAATCCTTGCATGATGTGGCAGCGGATCTGAAGCTCGGACCCGGCGGTATTCGCGAGATTGAGTTCTTCGTTCAAACTCAGCAAATCATTCTCGGGGGACGTCATCCCGAATTGCGCGTGCATGGCAGTTTGGAAGGTCTCGACCAATTGGTCGCGCTGGGGGTCGTCGCCGCCGAACCGGCGCAAGAGTTGGCGGACGCCTATGACGTGCTGCGTATGGTCGAGCATCGTGTGCAAATGCTCGACGATGAGCAGACCCACACGCTGCCTTCATTCGAAACCAAGCGCGCCAATGTCGCTGCGTTGTGCGGATATTCTGAACTCGACAGATTTGATGCCGATCTGATCGCTGTGCGCAAATGCGTCCATGCCCATTATCAGGCGCTGTTTGCCGACGAGTTGCAGAAGCGCGAACGCGCCGTGGATGGCAATCTTGTATTCACCGGTGTTGATGATGACCCGGCCACTGTGTCGAACCTGGAAGGCATGGGGTTTCGATCCGCGTCCGACGTGATTGAACGCGTGCGACAATGGCATCGCGGCCGTACGCCTGCGACCCGCACGTTGCGAGGGCGCGAATTGCTGACCGCCATCCTGCCTGACCTTTTGGCGGCAATGGGTGAAACGGGTGAGGCGGATGAAGCGTTCCGACGTTTCAGCCGGTTCTTTGAAGGCTTGCGGTCGGGCGTCCAGGTGCTTGCAATGCTGGTCGCGGAACCGGTCCTGATGCGTGATCTCGTCACCACGCTTGCGATCGCGCCACGCATTGCTGATATTCTGGCTCGTCGGCCAGGATTGCTGGAAGCCCTGATTTCGGTCGCCGATCGCAAGGCTGAACCGGACCTTTCTGATGAGATGGATTTCGAAACCCGAATGGACGCTGTGCGCCGCTGGCAAGGCGAGCAGGCCTTTCTGATCGGGCATCAACTCCTGCATGGTCAAATTAAAGCCCGCGATGCCGCCGAAGCGTGGAGCCGTCTCGCCGACACCTGTGTCACATTGATGGCGCAAGCGGCCGAAACAGAGACTGTGCGCCGGTTTGGACCGGCGCCCGGTGTCTGGTCGATCATCGGACTGGGCAAGCTAGGCGGGCGAGAGATGACCGCTGGATCGGATCTTGATCTTCTCGTCATTTACGATGGCCAGGGCGCTGATGGCGCGCAAACCTGGTTTACGCGATTCACACAGCGTCTGATTACAGCGATATCCGCAGAGACCGCCGAAGGCAGTCTGTACGAGACTGACATGCGCTTGCGCCCCTCGGGACGATCAGGGCCTGTTGCGACGTCTTTGTCTGCCTTTGAAAGCTATCATCAGAATAGCGCGTGGACGTGGGAGCATATGGCGCTGACCCGTCTGCGGCCGATCGTCGGAGATGCCGCGCTTGGCGCGCAAGTGCAGGCCATTGCCGAGCGCGTATTGCCC
>JBCCDZ010000206.1:0-5933 GCA_039030525.1 Pseudomonadota bacterium
GGAGCGTCCCCAATCGAGTGATGCGCGCGGGTGAGACCGCAGCCACCGAGCCTGAGGCGGGTCTGAGCTAGACCGAATCGGTCAAACTGTGCCGATGGGAAAAAGAGGTTGGAATCAGAAATTCGGAAACCCAACTGATGTTGATTGGATCCAATTTGCTATCGCAACACACTCGTGTGTCGCGATAGCATTATTGAGTGAATATGTCAAGCTATTGAAAATAAACGATAAATACAGCGAGGTATGTTGCGATAAAGGGTGTTGCAACAAATTTTCGATCTGCCAATATTGGGTCCATGTTAAATGCTTCCACGAACCAACGCGAAATCAGAAAAATAGACGCGCAAATAAAAAGGCTGCAAGCTCAAAAGGCGCTTTTGCAGCGGCAAGAACCGGCTGATTGGCTAATGCGAATTAGATTGCCGGGTGAGCGGGTGAACGCCCGCAATTTCGATAAGCTAGTTGCACTAGCCCATGTGCTCAATTTTCTGATGACGGAAGATGGCAAAGAGGGAGCGAGCACGAGTCAGATTTCGAAGTACCTGAACAATGCAATTGGTCTCGAAATCAAGAGTGCCACGCTACGAAGCTATCTATTTCGTTATAAAGAGGAAGGCAGACTACTCTTCGACAAAAAGAGCAGGCTATGGCGCATTCCCTAGAAACAGAATTGGGCGAGTCGTTACACTCGCCCAACCTAACAAGCTCATGTTGCCGAGCTTGTGACCCGCGGTTTTTATGTCCACAGGCACGACACCTTCTGGATATCTGCAAAAGCCGTAATTTTCAAGGCAACTTAGATGAAGGAGGGTCTCATGCCCCGTAGAAGTACTAACCGAAGTCGTCGAATGACGCCAGAAATCGCTGCGCGAATAAAGCGTCTTTGGCGTGATACTGAAATGCCTCAACACGAAATAGCGGCTGCTGTTGGCGTAAATCAAGGTCGCGTGAATGAAGTAGTAAACGGCAAACGCTTTTTGGATGTTCTGCCTGAATCGAGCAAAGTAGCGTAACCGCAAATGGGGGCTTCGGCTTCCCAACACCGCCCGGCGCTTGCGCTTGGGCCTCCGCGATGGAATTTGGTCCGCTGGACCAAATTCTATTTCAGCGCGAAGTCCCCAACAAACGGATTATCCTTCCGTTCCTGCCCAAACGTACTCATCGGCCCATGCCCGGGGACAAAGCGCATGCCATCGCCGAGCGGCCAGAGATTGGTCACGATGCTGTCGATCAGCTGCTGGTGATTGCCTTTCGGGAAATCCGTCCGGCCAATCGAGCCGCGGAACAGGACGTCGCCGACAAAGGCGAGTTGGCCGGTCTGGTGATAGATCACGACATGGCCGGGCGTGTGGCCCGGGCAGTGCGTGACGCCGAACGTTTCACCGCCCAGGGTCAGCGTGTCGCCTTCATCGAGATAGCGCGTCGGGACGACATTCTTGCCATCAGCAATGCCATATTTTGCGCCTTGCGCTTCGATATCGTCGAGCAGCCATTGATCATCCTTGTGCGGGCCAATGATCGGGCAGCCGGTGCGCTCGCTGACGGCGGTCGCGGCGCCAGCATGGTCGAGATGGCCATGGGTCAGCCAGACAGCGACAATCTTGACGCCAAACTGTTCCGCCGCGCCCATCAGGCGATCAATCTCGCCGCCAGGATCGACGAAGACGCCTTCCATGGTCTCGCGGTGCCAGATCAGCGAAGTGTTCTGCTGCAAGGGCGTGACGGGAATGATGCGAATGTCGAGCTTGGGCTCTGGCGCGGGTGCGGTCTGTTCGGTCATGCAAGCACAGATAAGCGCTATTTGGATTGGGTAAAGGTGGTTCTTGTAAATGTCAGCCGCATCGTCGCGGCATTGTTGAGCAAGACGCCAGCGGCGAAATAATACAGGCCGGCGCGGGTTTCGAAGCCGATATAGATGCTGATCTGACTGATCCCGATCAGCAAGGCGGCGAGGAATACGTCCAGCATCGACCATTTGCCGAGAATGTTGAGCAGACTGGCCAGTTTTGGGCTCGGTTCAGCGCCCTGGCGGAAAATGATCGCCGCAGTGATGGTCTTGGCCAGCGGGAAAATGCCGGAAAAGAAGATCACGACCAGGCCCAGAAAAGGCAGGCCGCTCTCGAACAGAGTCTGGACGATGCCATAGAGATTATATTCCTGGCCACCAAAGCCGAACGTATTCGGCTTCCAGATCGAAGGCAGGATCAGGCCGGTAATAATCAGCGCGGTCGAGGCATAAAGCGCCATCTCGCTGAGCACATCCCAGATCGAGGTGGCGCCGGCCGACGGCGTCGGGGCGGAGGTCGAAGTATCCGTCATGGCGTCAGTGTTGCCGGGCGGCGCGGGTACGGTCAACGTCTTTCCTCTGCCCAGGCAATCGCATCTTCGAGCCGGTCATCGCCCCAGAACAGTTCCTCACCGACCCGGAAACTGGGCGCGCCGAACAGGCCATGGGCTTGCGCCGCTTGTGTCCGCTGGCGCAGCGCGGTCTTGACCGGGGCGGATTGTGCCCTGTCGAACCAGGGCTCTGGCGCGACGCCGCAGGAGTTCAAGGCTGTGCCGAGAATTTCAGGCTGCGAAATGTCCTCTCCGCGGGCGAATTGGGCCTCGAACACTGCGCGCGCAAAAGCGCCGCACCAGGGCTCGCTCAATGCGGCAGTCATCAAACGGGCAGCGTTCAAGCCATTCATCGGGAAGATGTCTGGCCGCTGAAATGGCAGGCCGAGCCGCGTCGCGCGGCGCTCAACATCGCGCCACATATACGCGCCTTTGATTGGATCGAGCACGAAAGGCGAGGTCGACAGGCCTTTATTCTGGAAAACCGGGCCGAGCAGGAACGGCTTCCATTCAAACGTAACATTAGCGGCTTTGCAGGCCGACTCGGCCCGCGACACGGTCAAATAGGAATAGGTGCTGGCAAATTCGAACCAGATTTCGACCAGCATGGCGTGATTCCCTTCTGCGGCTTGTCATAACGCGCGGTCTGCGGGTCGGCCAGCTGGGCTCGATCCCTTTCCTGCGCCCTGACTTAAGGGTAGAGCAAGGTTAACGGGACAATTGCGCGGAGGCCGGGGACATGCCAGGTGGACGTTTTGGTATCATCATTCTGGCGCTGATCGCGCTCGGGGTCTATTATTTCTCCAATCAGGAAGTGAACCCGTATTCGGGCAAGAGCGAGTTCAATACGATTTCGATTGAACAAGCCAGCACGCTCGGGGCGCAATCCTATGTCCAGATGCTGCAACAGGAAGGTCGCAATGTAATTTGCGGCGGCGGCGCGTCGAGCTGTGATCTCGCTGGCCGGCAAGTCTATGACACAGTGAATGAGATCGGCGAGCGCTTGCGCGTCGCTGCGATCGAGATGGAACAGGACTATCTCGCTGCCGGCTATGAGTTCCAGCCCGTGGCGCGCGCGTTTGACTGGACCTTTAATGTTATCCAGTCCGAGCAGCCGAATGCGTTCTGTCTGCCGGGCGGCTATGTTGCCATCTATACCGGTATTCTCGATGTTACTGGCAATGCGGATGGCCGTGTGACGCTGGAAGATATTGCCGATGTCGACAAGCTGGCTGTGGTCATGGGACATGAGATCGGTCATGCGCTGGCGCACCATGGTGCCAAGCGGATGAGCAATACCAAGCTGGCGCAGATCGGCACGGTCGCGGTCGGCCTTGGTATGGGCGACATGGATCCGGGCCAGGCGCGAATGGTGCAGCAGGCAATGGGCATGGCGGCGCAAGGCGGGCTGATGGCTTTCTCGCGTGATCATGAGACCGAAGCCGACAAGATCGGCCTCGAGCTGCTGGTGCGAGCCTGTTATGACCCGCGTGAAGCGCCAGAATTGTGGTTGCGAATGGGGCAGCTTGGCGGCGGTCAGCGGCCGCCAGAATGGATGAGCACGCACCCGGCTTCGGAAACCCGGGCAGAGAATTTCCGGCAATGGATGCCGTCCGCGATCCAGATGTATGAGCAACGCTGCGGGCAGCTCGGCGGATCATTCTAGCCTTCCTCACATTTGATTGATTTGTGCGCGACGTCACGGCCCGCTTAATGGCGGGGTGAGGCGAATGCGATGATCCTTTTGACCGGCGCCAGCGGCGTGATTGGCCAGGACCTGGTGCCGCGTTTGGCGCAGGACCAGCTCATCCTGGGCCGCCATCGCGCCCAGCCGAACAGCGGCGCCCGGCAAGTGGCGATAGATATTCGCCGCCCCAGCCTCGGCCTTGGCGACCTGGAATATGCGCGCCTCTGCGTCGAGGTTGATACGATCATCCATTGCGCCGCCATTACCGATATGAGCGGACAAGTGCCAGAGCTCAGCGCAACCAATATTGCCGGCGTGCAGCATATCATCGATTTTGCGTCCGCGGCGGGGGCGAAATTGCACGTCGTCTCGACCGCTTATTGTTCAGAGACGTACGGGCCCGCGGCGCCGGTGGCGTCGGACTATGTCGCCTCGAAACGCGCCGCTGAAGCCTTGGTGCGCGAGAGCGGCCTGGACTGGACCATAATCCGCCCCTCGATCATTGCGGGCCATTCAAAGACCGGCGCGATTGCAAGTTTTCAGGGCTTCCACCTGTTTATTGCGACGGTGCTGAAAGGGCGCTTGCCGATCATTCCTGTGGCGCGTCAGACGCCGTGTGACTTTGTCGCGGTGGATTGGGTCGCCGCCGCCATTGCTGCGATCGCGGCGGCGCCGGAATTTGGTCGAACCTACTGGCTGACGGCGGGCGAGGCGGCGCTGACCATTGAAGAGATGATGGCGACCGGGCGCCCCTTTGCCAGCGCCCGTGGCCGGGAGCTGGACCAGGTTGAGTTGATGACGCCGCAAGCGGTCGAAGCCGAAATCCTGCCTGGATTAAGGCCGCGTTTGCAGGAGCGATTGCTGATTCTGACCAATCTCGCCAAAGTCATGGCGCGGCGCACCGCGTTCCCAACCGACCTGGAGGCCGTCGACAAAGCCGGCTTGAAACAGACGCTGCTCGCGAATCTGGATTATTGGGGCGATCAGAACGGTTAGTCGCCGCCGCCCATGCCACCACCCATACAGCCGCATCCGCCGCCACCACCACCGCGACGCTTGCCGCCGCGATTGCTGCGGAAGGTGAAGCGCGAGGCGCCATGGCTCAGCACACCGGAATATGATCGGCCGCTGCTGATAAAGACGCTTCCGCCGCCGCCATAAAAGCCGCCATCGACGCCATTGCCGACGCCGCCAGAGAAGCTCGCCATATCGAGGCGCACAGTATTCGTCTCAACCCGGCGCTTCGCGACACGACGCGGCGGCGCAGTGCGGCTTGTGCTGGTCGTACGACGCGTCACAGCGCGTTGGATTGGTGCGCTGCGATGGGTGACCATCCGCTTGGTGACGACAGGAGGATGTTGTTTGACGACGGTGCGCGTAACCGTGCCGCAGCAAGGCTTGGCCTTTACCTGTTTCATCGGCGCTTGTGTCGGGCGCGCTGGGCAGGACCAGGCTTTGCCGTCTTCGATCAGATAGCAGCCGGGCTCTGGTGGCACAGGTTGATGCGCTTGTACCGGCGCCGGACCGCGATTGACGCGTTGGCCAGGTGTGCCATCCGCAAATGCTGGAGCCCCCAGAGTCAGCGTCAGGGCGATTCCGGCCAGAACCTTGTTCCATAGTGACATAGTATTCGCCTCCTGAGCGAAATATGCAGGTCTATCCTGTCGACAGACGCAAGCCCGAGACCAATAGTAAAGGCGCTGACACAAATTTGTGCAATCACCTTAACCTCCCGGGCGAGTTGTGCTCGCCTATCAGGACACACCGGATAGTTAAAACCTTTAGGGGGTAGCGCTTTTATTAATTGGATTAATAGCCCTTGGCGCGGTACCCCTGCAGCATAGTTGCGTAATCAAACGCAATTTCGATTCTTAACATGACAGGAGATCCCATGGCTGATGACATGAAA
>JBCCDZ010000207.1:0-5932 GCA_039030525.1 Pseudomonadota bacterium
CTTCCGGCAGCTCCGCGGCATCGGTCGATACCGCCCAGGCGCCATAATAGCAGTTTGAGCGCGCCACTTCATTTTTGACATACATGTCAGCGAGCTTGTGCTTGATCGCCTGATTGCCGCCAATCGGACGTCCAAAGGCATAGCGCTCCTTGGCATAGTCGGTCGCCATTTCGAGGCAACGCGTCGCGCCGCCCAATTGTTCAAACGCGAGGAAGATCGCGGCGCGATTCATGATCGCATCATGCAAGTCCGCGCCCTCACCAGCTGGGCCCAGGCGTTCGCCCGCGGCGCCATCGAATGTGATTTCGGCATGGCTGCGTGTTGGCTCCAGCGTTTTGACCGATTTGCGCGTAACGCCGTCACCGTTCAGATCGACCAGGACCAGACTGGAGCCACTGCCCTCTTTCGCGAGGACAATCGCGTGCGTTGCGATGTCGCCATCGGTCACGGGCACCTTGGTACCGGACAGTTTAGACCCATCAAATGAGACAGACAGCTTGGAAGGGTCCGGATTACCGGGACCTTCGCTTGCCGCGTAGCAGCCAATCACGTCGCCGCTGGCAACGCCTGGCAGCACGGCGCCTTTTTGCGCTTCAGTTCCGGCAATCATCAGCCCTTCCGCGAAGAAATAGACGCTGCTGGCAAATGGGACCGGCGCTAGTGCGCGGCCCATTTCCTCTGCCAGGACGCACAATTCCAGCGCACCAAGGCCGAGGCCGCCATGTTCTTCCGGAATGGCTGCACCGAGCCAACCCATCTCTTTGACCTTTTGCCACACACCTTCATGGTGGCTCTTGTCGTCATCATTCAAGACCTCGCGAACGTGCTGCGTGGTGCATTCCCCGTCGAGGAATTTGCGCGCTTCATTCCCAAGGAATTTTTGATCGTCTGAAAAATCAAAATTCATGGCTCGTCCGGCCTCCCTGTCATTTAATATGTCATCGACAATAGCGCGGTTGACGTGCACGGAAACCCGTGACGCCACGGTAGGCTGGCACACGGAAAAATGCAGCTGACACAGACGTAAGATTGCAAGCCACGACAGGATGGCTACATGGATTGAAAGACGTCCAGAAAGGGTTCTCCCATGCGCACCGAAACGCCGGTTCAAATCAAGCTCGCAGATTATTCGCCTTATCCCTTCGCCATCGACCAGGCGGAGATGACGTTCGAGCTTGATCCCAGCGCGACCAAAGTGCGCACGACGATGAAGGTCCGGCGTCTTTCCGACGGACCATTTGTGCTGGACGGCGTCGACCTCAAACTGGACTCTGTGACCGTCGATGGCGTCGCGTTGAGCGACGACGCTTACACACTGACCGAAGAAAGCCTGACCCTGGCGGACATGGCGGACACGTTCACGCTCGAAACCATCGTCACCATTGACCCATCCGCGAACACAGTGCTCTCGGGCCTGTACATGTCAGGCGGTCGGTTTTGCACGCAGTGCGAGAGTATTGGCTTTCGCCGCATCACGTTTTGGCCCGACCGTCCGGATGTGATGAGCCGGTTCAAAGTTCGCATCGAAGCCGACAAAGGCGCCTACCCGGTCCTGCTGTCCAATGGCACGCCTGGCAAAACCGGCGATCTGACCGAGGGCCGTCATTTTGCTGAATGGGACGACCCGCATTTGAAACCGTCTTATCTGTTCGCGCTTTGCGGCGGCGATTATGACATTTATCGCGATACGTTCACGACCATGAACGGCGCGGAGATCGACCTCGCCGTGCATGTCGACAAAGGTGATCGCGACCGCGCCGCCTGGGCGATGGAAAGCTTGAAAGCCTCGATGAAGTGGGATGAAGATGTGTTCGCCCGCGAATATGATCTCGGTGTCTTCAACATCGTCGCTGTCCGCGATTTCAATTTCGGCGCGATGGAGAATAAGGGCCTCAATATCTTCAACTCGGCCTATGTGCTGGCTGATGAAGCAACCGCAACGGATGCCGATTTCGAAGCCATTGAGAGCATTGTCGGGCACGAATATTTCCACAATTGGACCGGCAATCGCATCACGTGCCGAGACTGGTTTCAGCTTTGCCTGAAAGAAGGTCTGACCGTTTTCCGCGACCAGGAATTTAGTGCCGACCTACGCTCTCGCCCGGTGCAGCGCATCAAAGATGTCATCCGCCTGCGCGCGCGCCAATTCGCCGAAGATGCTGGGCCCCTGGCGCACCCCGTCCGCCCAGACAGCTATGCCAGCATTGATAATCTCTACACAGCCACCGTGTACGAAAAAGGGGCTGAACTGATCCGTATGTTGAAGACGATGATTGGCGACGAGGCATTCGCCAAAGGCATGCAGATCTATTTCGATCGTCATGATGGCGAAGCCACAACGATTGAGCATTTTTACAAGTGTTTCGAAGATGCCAGCGATGAAACCCTGTCTGACTTCCGGCGCTGGTATAGCCAACCGGGTACGCCGACGGTCGCTGCGACTGAAATCTGGGACGAAGATACGGGCACACTGACCGTAATGCTGTCTCAATCCAATCCGGAAACGCCTGGCAATAGCGCGCCTAAGCCGCTGCCCATGCCGCTGCGCGTCGCAGCCTTCAATGCGGATGGCGAGAAGATTGAAGACCTGACCCTTATGATCGATGGCGAAGACACGATCTGGCGGATCGAAGGCCAATCAAAGCGCCCAAAAGTGTCGCTCAATCGCGGCTTTTCAGCGCCGATCCGTCTCGACCATCAGATCAGTGATGCCGAGCGTTTGGCACTTGCCCGCATTGATGATGATCCATTTAATCAATGGGATACGCTGCAGGCCTTGGTCAAACAGGAAATCTTGGCCATCGCCTATGACCAGAAGGCGCAAGCGGATAATGCCATCATCACGGCCATCGCCGAGGCTGTGCGCAACAATCTCGCGGATCCAGCCTTTGCTGCCTTGCTCACGCGCCTGCCGGATGTCGGAGAATTGTTCCTGGAACATAATCCGGCAAATCCAAGCGCCCTCGCGGATGCGCGCAAATCGGTTCAGCAAAACCTTGCCAGGGTTCTGGCAGAGGATGCGCGCGCCCATCTCGCGACGGCCTCGCCGCAACCGTTCCAGCCCGACGCCGCCCAGTCCGGACAACGCGCCTTGCGCAGCGCTTTCATGACACTGCTGAGCACCTTGGGGGAAACATCCGATGCAGAGCTGAAAGCCCTGTTCGATGAGGCCGACAATATGACTGAAAGTCTGTCCAGTCTGCGCGCTTTGTGCGCGGCGGACGGGCCCTCCAAGCGCGTCGCATTGGCAGCGTTTGAGCAGAAATGGCAAAGCAATCCGCTGGTCATGGACAAGTGGTTTGCCGTGCAAGCCTCTACCGGAACGGTTGCTGATATTGCCAGCCTGACGCAGCACGCTGAATTTGATCTCAGCAATCCAAACCGGGTCAGGTCGGTCATCGCTGTTTTCGCGATGCAGAACCTGCGCGCGTTCCATGCTCCAGACGGGTCTGGATACGCGCTGGTCTCGGACATTATCAAACAAGCCGATACAAAAAACCCGGCTCTGGCGGCCCGTTTGCTGATGGCTTTCGAACAATGGAAATCGCTGGAACCGCGGGCCCGCGCTGCAGCGGAGGCGGCTCTGAAGCACCTGCAGGCCGAAAATCTATCGGAAAACGCAGCCGATATCATCACGCGCACACTGGGATAGCCCCCGTTTCAGGCGCGAGAATCGTGTCATTGGTTAACCAATCCTGAACTTTCAGACATGAAACCTGAAAGATGAGCAAGTGCGTCCACAAGAGACGCCGGAAGAAAGGCGCGGGCTGTGGCACGTCAGACGACGCAAGCGGCAGAATCAATCAAGGGGGGACGCGTGACGTCGCGCCCAACCCTGAGCCTGACCAAAGCGCTCGGATTGATCATCCTGATCGAAGGGCTCGCGCTCGGTTTCAAATTCTATGACGATCGCCAACGTCTGATGACCGCCAAGCAAACCGAAGCCCATCGCGAAGCGCTCGCCATTTCCGAACGCGTGACCGGTCATATCAACACAGTGGAACAAACCCTTCGCCTCGGATTTCAGGCTGGGTGGACGCCGCAACAAACCGGACGCGCGCATCCAGATCTGGAAAGCGTTGTGTCCATGGCGGATGCGTTGACTGCTAATGAAGGCTCGCGGCTGCGGCGGGCCGGCGAGACCGCCTCTCAATTGCTGGCACAAGACAGGCTCGCTGGACTATCATCAGAAGGCGACATCATTATCGTCTTTGATCCAACCGCCAGCGGTCCGCGATTCGGGCTGGTGCCGGCGCCAGACTGGCTCCCGGAAGCCCGTGGCAATCGTCAATTCACCCTGCTCTCGTCGCAAACCGAGGGCGCGGAATTGTCCGGCCCCGGCGAATTGACCGCCTGTTCGGCATTGTCGAATGCCAATCTTTCTGTCTGCGTGCGCAATGCGTTTCCAACCGTGTCACGCGCCGAAATGATCAGCCTGCTTCTTTATGGTCTGCTTTTGCTTGGGCCGGCGCTCGCCATTCTTGGCCTGTTCCGGATGTTTGAGCGGCGCCGCATCGAGTCAGAAACATTTGAAGGCGAAGCGACGCGGGCGGGCCGGATTCTGAAAACCGTGCTCAGCCAGTCCAAGGCAGGATTCTGGTCATGGAATACGAAAACCAATCAAATCTCAATCAGCGATGAAGCGGCCCAATTGCTCGGCCGGAGCGACGCGTTCGACTTATCGGTGGATGAGTTTGTCCGCTTTGTTCACGACGATCATGTCGAAAGCCTGAAACAGGCTTTGCGGACGATGCAAGAGCGCGGCTTTATCTCTCAGGTTTTCGCCAGTAAGGACAAAACCACATGGCTCGATATGCGCGCCAAGCCGGACGAATATACCGGAGCGATCAATGGCGTGCTGCAGGATGTCACCGCGACCAAGGTCGCGGTCGCGCGCACAAAGCAAGCTGAAAATCGCTTGCGCACGGCCTTGGAAGGGTTTTCCGGCCCGGTGGCCTTGTGGGACGCCCGCAAGCGCTTGATCTATTGGAACCGGGCCTTTGTCCGCGTCTTCGGCCTGGAACCGACCGTGCGCGCCGGCATGGGCTATGACACCGTCATGCTGTCACAAGCGACCAATATTGTTGACCGCCGCCCCAGTCAGGAAGGCGATCGCACCGAAATCGTGAAAATCCGCGATGGCACCTGGTTCAAGATTGTCGAGCGGGTCACCAAATCCGGTGGCATGATTACAGTCGGTCTCGACGTCTCGAGCGATGTCCGCAACGAAGTCGAATTGACCAAACAGCAAGGCCGCTTGCGCAAACTGGTGGCCGAGTTGGAACGCTCGGAAACCCGGACCGCGGAACTCACGCGCCACCTCAAGCTGGAAAAGCAACGGGCTGAGCGGTCTGCCAATTCCAAAAACGCTTTCCTCGCCAATATGAGTCACGAGCTGCGCACGCCGCTCAATGCGATTAATGGCTTTTCGGAAATCCTCGTTGGCGAGCTGTATGGCCCCCTGGGGGACGAGCGCTATAAGGAATATGCGCAAGACATTCTGGATTCTGGCAAACACTTGCTCGACATGATCACCGACCTGCTCGACATGGCGAAGATCGACGCTGGCAAGATGACGGTCGACTTGCACCCGATCGATATCGTCGATCCTGTCGACGCCGCCATTCGGATGATCCGCCGCAAAGCCGAAGAGAAGAATATCTCGCTCAAACTGGCCGCTAATCCCAACTTGCCGCTCGTCGAAGCCGACCATCGTGCCATTCGCCAGATGATCCTGAACCTGGTCTCAAACGCCATCAAATTCACCGATGAAGGCGGCGAAGTGCGGGTTACCGTCGATCAGAAGGACAAAGAGCTGCGCGTGGCTGTGCGCGACAATGGAATTGGGATTCCACCCGACGCCCTGCCGCGCCTGGGGGAACCGTTTGAGCAGGTTAGCGATACCCGCGACCGCAATTATGATGGCACCGGC
>JBCCDZ010000208.1:0-5825 GCA_039030525.1 Pseudomonadota bacterium
AATGGGGCAATCGCGAGAATTCCTCCCACTCGAGCTTGCCGCAGAATCCGATACACATGTTGCGTCTCCGGTATAAACGAACTCGACCAGATCACCCGCGCCGCGGCCGGGGACAGGGCAGCCCAGGCGGCCCTGGTCAATCGCAATATGCCCATCGTGTTCCGCGTTGCCTATCGTATGTTGCAAGACCGCGCGGAAGCCGAAGACGTTGCGCAGGAGACATTTCTCCGCGCCTGGAAAAAGCTGCCGGACTGGCAGCCCAAAGCAAAATTCTCGACCTGGGCCTGCACCGTCGCGCTCAATCTTTGTCGAGACCGCCTCCGCAAGAAGAAGCCTGTGCTGATGGAAGAATTACCAGAACGCGTCGATACGGCGCTACGACCCGAAGAATCGCTGGCCTCGCAGCAAGCCCTGCAAGGCATCGAGGCCAAGATTTCCGATCTACCGGATCGCCAGCGCGAAGCCCTTACCCTTTGCGCTTTGGAAGGAATGACCAATATAGAGGCAGCGGCAGCTATGGATGTAAGCGTGCGCGCCTTGGAAAGCCTATTGGCGCGGGCGCGCCGCGCGTTAAGAGCTGGATTAAGTGCCGAACTGGCTGGAGAGGGATGATGACTGATGTGAAAATCTCGACAGAGCGTGTGCTCGAACTGATTGCGGCCTATGGCGCCGAACCTGGCGCCTGGCCGGACGAGGAGCGTACAGCCGCAACGCAGCTTCTTGCGGCGTCGCCGGATCTTTTCGTTGCCCCTCTGGAAGAGGCGCGCGCGCTGGATGCGCTGTTGCAAACCGAACTCGTACCAGAACCTGGTGCGCAGCTGAGCGAGGCCATTCTCGCGGCCGGGCCAAGTGCCAAAGCAGCGTCCAGAGGCGTGTTTGGCGGTTTGACGGCCATGATCTTTCCACAAGGTACCCGTTGGCCCGCCGGGGCGGCGTTGGCAAGCTTGATGATGGGCCTGGTCGGGGGGTATGCATATGCCTCAACAGGCGCAGGGTATGATCAAGCAGACCTCGCTTATTATGCCGCGTTCGGCGTCGATAGTGACGAGGAATGGTTGGTTTCGGAGTAAGGCATGAGTGAAAGTCCAAAACCTCGTTTGCCGATTTGGCTAATCGCGTCGCTGATGGCGAATGCGCTATTGATCGGGCTGTTTATTGGCGGCGGTCTTGGCCAGAAACGTGCGGGTCCTGCGATTGGCGGTGGCGGCAGCGAACAGGCTTTGATGCGGGGGATTGATCAATCCATACCCGCGGATCAACGCCGTGCGACGCGTCAGGCGTTCCGCCGCGCTTTTGCCGATACACGCCAGGAACGGATCAAACTGAGAGACGCACGGCAAAAGCTTGGCCAATTGCTGGCTGCCGATCCCTATGACCCAGACGCGGTTCAGGCGGGTTTTGCCGCCATGCGCGAAGCGGATAATGCGATGAAGGCTCGCATGCATGATGTGCTCGCCGAGCAATTTGGCGCGCTCAGTGCTGAACAGCGCCGCGCGATCATTCAGGACTTCAATCAACGCGCGCGCGGACCCGGCGGTCGCAATAATCGCCCGCCGCCTCCTTTTAGAGATCGCGATTAGTCCTTCGACTTGTGCGCCAGTGCGCCGGCATTGGCTTCCCAGTTCTGGCCATCAAATTTGTTGATGGTGACATCTAACTCCATCCAATCGTCAAGGCAGCGCCAGGTCACCGCAAAGCCATCCTGATTGGAGCGCGGGACATAAAAGCTCTTAATCCCGCAAATCTTGCAGAACCGATGTTTCGCACCGCCCGTATTGAAGGTGTACTCGCTGAGCTGATCTGCGCCTTTCACCAGGCGAAAGCGCGAGGCTGGAACAATCACATGAATATTGCCGCTCATCGCGCAGATCGAGCAATTACAATCCTCGACTTCAAACGAGTCTGGCAAATCGACTTCGAAACGCACTGCCTGGCAATGACATCCGCCGCTATGCGTTTTCATCTCCGAGGTCCTCTTACTAACCGACCCAGACGGGTGGGCGCCGATCTGCCCATGGCGCGACGCGCTCTAATTGTCCAGCCAGTTGATAAAGCTCCCACTCATTTCCGCACCGCGCGCCAAACATCATGCCAATCGGAAGGTCTTCTGCGGTCCAATGCAGCGGCACAGACATTGCCGCAGATCCGGCCTGGTTCGAGATCGCACACCAGGGTGCGAACGTGGTTGCGGCCACAGTATAAGCATCAATATCGGCCGGGTTCAGCGACAAGACGCCAATCTTGTCCGGCACGCGCGAGATGGTCGGCGACAAGACCATGTCATAGCCGCCATCGACCAGGAAATGCTCATATTGCACGCCAGCCGTGATCGAGGCCTGCGTGGCTTTCATCAGCTCTCGCATCGGAATGGAATTACCAAACTCGACAAAGCGCGCCGTCACCGGTTCCATATCGTCCGGTCCGAGCTGACGGCCTAAAGCTTCGCCGCGGGCTTCCATGACCATGGCAATCGCGGCGGAGACGGTCATGACGAGGCTCTTGCCGAGGATGTCACCATCCAGCTCCGGACCGGCCTCTTCGACATGATGTCCCAGATCCTCAAGCAGCTTACGGGTTTTATCCAGGCCCGCTTGTGCATCTGGATCGGGCGTTGTGCCGTTCGGGGCGGTGGTCCAAAGCGCAATCTTGAGCGGCTTGGGGTCGCTGTCCAGGGCACTCAAAAAGCTGCTATCGGGCGCGGGCGCGACATAGCGTGAGCCAATCTCGCGGCCATGCGTGGTGTCGAGCAAAGCCGCATTATCCCGCACGCTGCGCGACACCGCATGCACCGTCGATTGTCCGTTCCACCCTTCCGTCGTCGCCGGGCCCATGGGCGTCCGCCCCCGTGATGGCTTCATACCGAACAGACCGGTACAACCTGCTGGAATGCGGATTGAGCCGCCGCCATCACTGGCATGCGCCATCGGGATCACGCCCGCAGCCACGCACGCGCTCGCCCCACCTGAAGACCCACCAGACGTGCGACTGGTATCCCAGGGATTGCGCGTGGCGCCGTAGAGCAAGCTTTCTGTCGTCGTGGTCAGGCCGAATTCCGGACTGGTTGTTTGTCCGAACAGCGTAAACCCGGCCGCCTTATAGCGCTCGCACATGACATTATCGCGCTGCGCCAAATTACCTTTGAAAGCGAGCGACCCATTGGTGATCGGTTGGCCGGCAATCTCGAAGCCGAGGTCTTTCACCGCCATCGGCACGCCATGAAATGGACCATCTGGCACGCCATCAGAGATCTGGCCTTCAGCCACCTCCGGAAACAAGGCGGAGAAACAGTTGAGCTGTTCTTGAGCGGTCTCGGCGCGGCTCATCGCTTCTTTGAGAAGTTCAGCCGCGCTAACCTCTTTCTTTTTGACAAGCTCCGCTAAACCGGTCGCGTCATAGTTCGCATAATCCTGCATTCGTCCCTCCGCTCACATTTCTGCGAAGGATGGACCGGAACCGGAGGCTTGAAAAGCCTCACCCCGTGTCAGGTCTTTTCAAAGACCAGCTTTGTCCACTCAATGTGGTTGGCGCGGTTCTCAGCTTGAATCGACTCCGCGCGCGCATGCATCAGATTGATCAGGCCATGTTGCTTGGCCAACGCAATGGTTTCTTCGCCTGAGACATCAAACATCCGACGGCCTGCTGGCACCGGCCCGTGCCGTTGGCTCATCGCAATACGGCCGCCGGGGGTTAGCAGGCCTGCAACATTTGCCATGCCTTCAACGCGCTCGGCTTCGGTGAGATGCATCCAGACCGCATGCATCAAGATCAAGTCGAACGTCTCACCGCGCGCGCGGGTAACGTTTAGCCCTGGCAGGATATCGTCGAGCCACTCAATCCCTGGATCCGGATGCAGTTTCACGGCGCCATTGCGCAGCGCATCCGTGGGTTCGACGGCCAGCACGGAATGGCCAAGCGAAGCGAACCAGGCGGCGTCGCGTCCGGTGCCAGCGCCAATATCGAGAATGCGCGCGGGCGGGTCTGGGAAGACATGCGCCCATGGTGCATGGATGCCGCCGGGGTCACGCGATTCATAGCGTTTGAAGAGGTCCTCGACTTCGTTGGAATAGCCGGCATTAGAGGGCGCTTGCGTCATTCCGCCGCCTGAATACCATCATCGTCCGTCAAAATTTCCAGCATCGCCACAGCACTGTCGGCAATCACACTTCCTGGTGGGAAGATGGCTGCGGCCCCGGCGGTGCGCAAAGCTTCGAAATCTTGCGGCGGGATGACGCCGCCGACAATGATCTGTGTCGCGGCGGCGCCTTCATTGCCGAGCGCGCGCTTCAGCTCGGGCACCAGGGTCAGGTGACCGGCGGCGAGGGAAGAAGCGGCGACAATATCGACGCCTGCGGCGCGGGCATCTTTGGCGGCTTCTTCAGGGGTCTGGAAGAGGGGGCCGATTTCGACCTCCCAGCCGAGATCCATCAAGGCCGAGGCGACGACTTTCTGACCGCGATCATGACCGTCCTGGCCCATTTTCGCAATATAGATTTTCGGACGGCGACCATGCTTGGCTGCGAACGCTTCCGCCATCCCGATGGCTTCCTTGGCGCGCTCGGTGGTCTTCACGCCAGCGCCATAGACACCTTTGATCGAACGGATCACCGCTTTGTGGCGACCTTGGCTGCGCTCCACCGCTTCTGAAATCTCACCAACTGTGGCTTTGGCCCGCGCGGCATCGACGGCGAGGGCCAGCAGGTTGCCCTCTGTGCCTGCTGCGGCATTGGCGATGGCATCAAGCTTGGCATCGACTTCGGCCTGGCTGCGATCCGATTTCAGGCGCGCCAGCTTGTCGAGCTGCATCCGGCGCACGGTGGCATTGTCGACTTTCAGGACCGGCACTTCTTCGTCTTCATCGAGCAGGAATTTATTCACGCCGACCACAGTCTGCTCGCCGCTATCAATACACGCTTGCGTATTGGCGGCAGCTTCTTCGATCCGTAGTTTTGGAATGCCTTCTTCGATCGCCTTGCGCATGCCGCCTAGCTTTTCCACTTCGGCAATATGTTCCAGTGCCTTGGCGGCGAGGTCATGGGTCAGACGCTCAACATAATAAGAGCCGCCCCAAGGGTCGATGGTCTGCGCCGCGCCGGCTTCCTGTTGCAGGAAGAGCTGGGTATTGCGCGCGATCCGGGCCGAGAAATCTGTTGGCAAAGCAAGCGCCTCGTCGAAAGAGTTCGTGTGCAGGCTTTGGGTCTGACCGCCCGCCGCGGCAATCGCTTCGAGACAGGTGCGGATAACATTATTGTAGACGTCCTGCGCCGTCAGCGACCAGCCCGAAGTCTGGCAATGCGTGCGCAGGGAGGTTGATTTCGTGTTCTTGGGCGAGAATTCCTGGCTGACTAGCTTGGCCCAGATCAGGCGCGCGGCGCGCATCTTGGCGACTTCCATGAATGTGTTCATGCCAATCGCCCAGAAGAAGCTGAGGCGCGGCGCGAACGCATCCACGTCCAGCCCTGCGGCGACACCGGCGCGAATATATTCAATGCCGTCTGCGATGGTGTAAGCGAGCTCTAGATCCGCCGTCGCGCCTGCTTCCTGCATATGATAGCCGGAAATCGAAATAGAGTTGAATTTCGGCATGTTCTGCGAGGTGTAAGCAAAAATGTCGGATATGATCCGCATGCTCGGCTTGGGCGGATAGATATAGGTGTTGCGGACCATGAACTCTTTCAGAATGTCATTCTGAATGGTCCCAGCCAGCTTATCAGGTCCGACGCCTTGTTCCTCGGCGGCGACAATATACAGCGCCATGATCGGCAACACTGCGCCATTCATCGTCATCGAGACCGACATCTGATCCAGCGGGATGCCAGAGAACAGCG
>JBCCDZ010000209.1:0-5771 GCA_039030525.1 Pseudomonadota bacterium
CGTAAATGCGGATCAGCAAAGCGATGAGCAATTCCGTGATCGCAGCGTTCAACTGGCTGAAATCCGCCAGGACGATGTTCAAGTCACCTATGCCTTGAATGATCGGTCCGAACTGCTGAATCATGATTGGTTGAAATTTGTCGAAGTCTCTCTGGAACGCGACCCGGGCGCGGCGTTGAGCCCTTATGCTGCCTTCGACCGCGATCAGGCCGCGATTGGCAGTCTGGTGACGCTCGAAGTTCCGAAGCGCACAGATGCCGATGAAATGTTGCGCCAGCGTCAATGCCTGGCCGAGGCCATCTATTATGAAGCGCGCAGCGAGTCCCTTGCTGGTCAATTAGGGGTGGCTGAAGTCATCGCCAACCGCGTCAATGACCACCGCTATCCCAACACGATTTGTGACGTCGTCTTTCAAGGCGCGACCCGAACCACGGGCTGCCAGTTCACCTTCACGTGTGATGGTGCCATGAACAGCCAGCCGCGCGGCGCGAAATGGGACAAAGCCCAGAGCATTGCGGCGCACGTGATGTTGGACCTGAACGAGCGTAAGACAGGCGGCGCGACCCACTATCACGCCACTTATGTTGATCCGGTCTGGAATTCAGGACTGATCAAAACACGTCAAATCGGGACGCATATTTTCTATCGCTTCCCGCGCGGTGCAGAATGGTCGGTTGCCACGGCGCGTCAGAGCGCCCGTCTGGCTCAGCGCCGGGCTGGCCTGAAGACCATTGTCCCAGCTGGAGCGGCCTCCGTGGCGCCGACTGAATTGCTGACACCGGCTTCAACCGCAGCCGAGCTCAATGCGCGGGCGCTGCAAGAAGTGAAAACGAGTGGGCGCCTGCCAGAACCTGCGCCGACTGATACTCTGACCGAAGCTGCCATCGAGATGGAACAGTCGACCGTCTCTCCCTCCGCGCTTTAATCGCGCGGCGGCAATCCTTGCAAAATTTGTTTCTTCATACGGCCGGGCATGAACCGGGCGGCAAACCGCGCCCGTTTGGCCAGTTTGCCCGCCATATAGTGAACGTCTTTGCCATGCGCCGCTTCCCAGGCCGTCTCTGCAGCGACTGAGACAGGATAAACCTCTTGGCCCTGATTGCGGATCTCGTCGGCCATTTTGACATTTGCGCCTTCGGTGAGGCCCATGTCCAGGATGGGTGTGTCGATGAACCATGGCATCAGGCTGGTGCAGCGAATGCCCAGGCCCGACAGCTCCACGTCCAAAGCTTCGGTCAGGCCCCGGACGGCAAATTTTGTCGCCGAATAGACGGCCAGTCGCGGTGACCCGACCACGCCTGCGGTTGACGCCGTGTTCACGATCCGCGCCTCAGGCGTTTCTTTGAGCAAGGGCAAGGCCGCATACACCCCATTTATGACGCCTTTGACATTCACATCGACGACGAGGTCGGATTCTTCTGGCGGAATATCTTCCAACCAACCGTGGCGGCCAATTCCGGCATTGTTGAAAAGCACATTCATTTTGCCATTTGTGGCGGCGCTAAACTCGGCCATGGCGCGGGCCCAATCTTCGCGCTTGGTCACATCGAGCGTCGCGACATGACAATTATCTGCACCGATTTCGTTGGCGATCTCGCTTAAGCCTGCTTCGTTGATGTCATAGAGGCCGCAAAACCAATCGCGGGATTGAAACAAACGCGCCGTCTCTGCGCCGATGCCAGAGGCGGCACCCGTAATGAAGATGGATTTTCGTTCGTTTGCCTTGCCCATTTTATTCCTCCGGTCGGCCTGTTTTAACAGGTCAGAGGATATCGAGGCCCAGGTCAAGATTTAACGCAGAGTGAGTGAGCGCGCCGGACGAGATATAATCGACCCCGGTTTCGGCTTTCGCGGCGACGGTTTCCAGCGTGATGCCGCCGCTGGCTTCGGCCAGGCATTGGCCGCCAATCATGGTCACCGCTTGGCGCAACAGGTCTGGTTCCATATTGTCGAGCAGAACCGCATGCGGCTTGTGAGGCAGCGCTTCAGCCAGTTGCTCAAACGAATCCACCTCTATTTCGATCATCCGTAAATGGCCAGCATAGGCGTGAGCCCGTTGCAAGGCATCTGCGATTGAGCCACAGGCCGCAATGTGATTGTCCTTGATCAGAATGGCATCGTCCAGACCATACCGGTGTGACGTGCCGCCGCCGCACCGTACCGCCCGCTTCTCGACCGCGCGATGGCCCGGCGTGGTTTTGCGGGTACAGACGATCTTCGCCTTGGTGTGCGCCATGCGATCTGCGAAATGCGATGTCAAAGTAGCAATGCCGGACAATCGACCCAGGAAATTGAGCATCGTTCGCTCAGCGATCAGGATAGAACGCGCAGGACCCTGCATCACGGCCACAACATCGCCGGGGGCCAGTGTGTCGCCATCGGTCTTGTGGGTTTCGAGTGTCACATCGGCATCGATCAGTTTCAGAGCATATGTCGCTGCATCCATACCCGCCAGCCGGCCTGGCTGACGCGCTCTGATGTGGGCTGTGAGCTGCGTCCCGGGCGGGATCGTTGCGTCGGTCGTGAGATCGCCCGCCCGGCCGAGATCTTCAGCCAGAGCCAGCCGCACAATCGGGTCGAGGATAATATCAGGCAGCGGAGGCGGGGCGATGAACGTCATGAAACGGTTTCCAATTCTGGGGCAAGCGTTTTCGCCTGGGTCGTAAATGTCCGCTGTGCAGTTTCATTTGTCTCAGGGAAGTCAGCGCGGAAGTGTCCCCCGCGGCTTTCCTCGCGGGCCAGCGCGGCGGCAGCAATGATTCGCGCTGCACACAGCGCGCGCGTGTCCGGATACTGTGCCTCGAGCGCATCTATCCGTATCAGCAAGCTGGACAGACCGGCAGCGTCGCGCACGACCCCGCAATGTGTCGCCATATCGTCCCGCAAATCCTGTAGGATTGTGTCGGGCAGGTCTGCTGGGACCAGGCCAGTGCTATCCTCCGCTGCACCGAGATCTGATTCGCGCAATCGATCAGCGATGCGCGCCGCCATGACCACGGCCTCGAGCAGCGAATTCGACGCCAGGCGATTGGCCCCGTGCGCGCCTGTGCTGCTGCACTCACCGCAGACACTCAAACCATTGAGGCTGGCGCGGCCCCACGTGTCGGACAGGATGCCGCCCATATGATAATGCATCGCCGGCGCGACTGGGATAGTGGACTGGCGCGGATCGATGCCTGCGGCCATGCAGGCAGCGAACACGGTCGGGAAATGATCTTTGATCTGGTCGCCAAGCGCTGCGCGGGTATCGAGATAGGTTTTCCGCCCAGCTGAAATTTCCGAATGAATGGCGCGGGCAACTTCATCTCGCGGGGCCAGTTCGGCCTGGGCGTGATAGCGTGCCATGAACGGCGCCTCATCTGCGCCAACCAGGATGGCGCCTTCGCCGCGCAAAGCTTCGGTCGCGAGCGGTGATGGGTCCAGGCCAACATCCATGGCGGTCGGATGAAACTGGACGAATTCTGCATCCGCGATCACCGCTCCGGCCGTATAGGCCATGGCGAGCGCATCTCCGCGCGCTTGCGGTGGATTGGTGGTTACCCGGAACAAACCGCCCGAGCCGCCAGTGCACAAGACGGTTTCGGGACTGGTGAAGGTCGAGACGCGACCGCGCCGGTCTTTGAGAATGGCGCCGCCAATCCGACCTTGTGCATCTTGAAGCAGGCCAACCGCCTTGGCGTGCTCTATCAATTGAATATGGCTGGCGGACCGTACCGCTGCGGTCAGAGCGCCCATGATCGCCTTACCGGCCAGGTCACCAGCAACCCGGGCCACGCGAGGATGCGAATGCGCCGCTTCCAGGCTGAGCGCGAGATGCCCTTCCGGCGTGCGGTCAAAGGGAACGCCAAGGGCGATCAGGTCGCGCACGCGTTTCGGTCCATCCTCAGCAATCAACTTAGCAATCGCGGGTTCGACCAGGCCAGCCCCCGCGGCGACAGTGTCAGCGGCGTGCTGTTCCAGGCTGTCCTGCGGATGCAGAGCTGCGGCGAGACCGCCCTGAGCCCAGGCCGACGATGCGGCCTGACCGAGCGGCGCAGGCGAAATCACGGTGCAAGGGCGCGGTGCCAGACGCAGCGCCAGGAATAACCCGGCCAGACCAGCGCCAACAATCAGAATACGGGCATCGCCTGCCGGAGCAGGGGCCATGTATCGTTCGGGCCGAAGCCCGATTTCTGTCGTCAAGAAATGCCCCCTTCATCCCTGATCCATTCAGCCGGGCGGGCGGGCCCGGCGCTGACCAGCGCACCATGCATGCGGGTTGAGGATTCTCTGGTCAGGGTAAAATTGTCCGGGTAGTAAAATTCGCTCTGAAAGCCGTTGATAAACTCAACGATGCGGCAGCGCACAGACAGTTGATTGCCTATTTGAGACGCTTCGCAATCCTGTCGCACCAGATAATCTTCTGGCAGCAAGGGGCAGCTTTGTCGTGCGGTCAATTCGCCCGTGAAGCGATTGTCAGACGTGCGCTCCAGATGGGCGGTGCCGCCAAACGTACAATCAGCTTCAACATTGGCTTCGAATGTCCAATGTCCGGCAATATTTACGTCAGCCATAGCAGGCAGAGTCATCAGACTGGCGCACAAGACCATGACGAGCGTTCGCATCAGGATATGCCGTCTTCAGAGCGACGGAACTCAACCGGCGCGGTCGCAGCTGAGACCAGCGCACCCCACATCCGGCTATGGTCCTGGATGGTCAGGCTGAAATTGTCGGGGACATAGATCAGGCCTTCGACTTTTTGCTCAAGCATCTGCGTGATCTCGGACCGAATGGAGACCTGGTTGCCAAAGCGGCGTGCCTGGCATTGCTGTAGAACAACGGATCGCCCCCACATCGAGCAAACTTCAACAGCGGTGAGCTCGCACTCATAAAGCCCCTCTTCAGGATGACTGCTGAGCCGCATCGTACCGGTCATGATACATTGGCCATCGCGGTAGGGTTTGGTCTGAAAGCTCCACGACCCAAGCACATCGCCAGGGTCTTTAGTATCGGCCATAGCTGGCAGGAAAGTCAGACTCAACACGCTCGCAATCAATGCAACCAGCCATTTCGCCATGGGGCTCTCCTTCCTCTCTCCAGCTTCACCTTAGCCGCGTATATGGCCGCGGCAAGGCGTCAGTTGGGTGAAATTACCTCAATGTCCATAGGCTTGAGGCCGGTCTCAAAGGCGAGTGGATTAGCCATTTTTGGCAAGGCCAGCATCGCATCGATCGCAGCTTTCGCTTGCACACGGACATCTTCATCAATGGTCACTTCGTGCTTCATATCGGTCAAGCAATCGAGGATGTTTTCCAGCGTAATTTGTTTCATGTGCGGACAAAGGTTGCACGGACGCACAAAATCTACGCCCGGATTTTCCGACGCGACATTGTCGGACATGGAACATTCGGTCAGCAGCACGACCTTGGCCGGGCTTTCATCTTTGACATAATTGGCGAGCGCGGCCGTCGAGCCGGCAAAGTCGGCGCTTTCCAGAACATCTGGTGGGCATTCCGGATGGGCCAGGATGACCACACCAGGGTGCGCTTCGCGCAAAGCTTCGACATCATCCGCGCTGAACAATTCGTGCACTTCGCAGGCGCCTGGCCAGGTGATGATGCGAATATTGGTCTGGGCGGCGACATTCTTGGCCAGATACTGGTCTGGCACCAGGATGACTGTGTCTGTATCCCACTCCTTGGCCACCGCTTCGACGACTTGCGCAGCGTTCGAGCTGGTGCAGGTAATATGACACTCTGCTTTCACGTCAGCAGTCGTATTCACGTAGGTCA